>JAZNXH010000153.1:0-4480 GCA_045593785.1 Lachnospiraceae bacterium | reverse complement strand
CTGATTCGTACTGCGGACGGCAGAGAGATAAAAAGACTGGAAACAACAACATCCGACTACTTTGATCCGACCAGTTCACCGTTTACGGTTGCGTTTGAAGGTTTGGTGCCGGAACAGCAGTATACGATGCAGGTGACTGCTTCCTACACGGTGAAAACTACAGATTATACGAATGTTTTTGTATCTAAAACGTTCACTACCAGTTCACTTGGAATTGAACTGAATTATGTATATGCAACAGAAGATAAGCTTGCATTCATGCCGGTCAGAAAGACGGGTGTCGGCTATGCGGAGATCAAAGATGCCGATGTGACATTAAAAGACCTGACAACGGGAACGGAAAAAACAGTGCCGGTGGATTTTGATAATCCGCAGGAGATTGTGTTTGAAGGTCTTGCCTCGAACCGTGCTTATGAAGTTAAGTTTACAGATGTTACTTTTGCAGTTGCAAACGAAGGAATCGCATCGTACGGTGCAGCTCAGTATTATACGTTGAAGAGAAAACCGGTAATCGGGAACCCTGAAGTTGTAGTAAACAAAGTTGAGGGTTTGTTTGATTTGCGTCTGGACTCTGTGAAAGACGAGGATAACGGTATCCAATACTATCGCTACGAGATTTATGCAGTTGGTGCTGCAAGCGCGGAGATATTAAAGGAAGACAAACCGGTAAAAGAAATCTATGCAACAAGCCATCGGGAAGTACTTTGCCCGGTTGTTGGAGAACTGAAGCGTGATCAGTATTACCGTATGCGGGTTGTGGTATGTTTTGATGATAATGAGAAACTGGTCGAGTATACCAGCATTGCCTCCGGTCCGTTCATTATGGATGGAACCGGATATCCGATTGTGTCATTTGAAAAAGCAGAGGGAACCGGCAGCCACGATGTTCTGGACGGAACGGTGTATATCGATACAAATGGTGCAGAGATTACGGCATCGGCAGGTGCACCGCTTCGTATTACCTATGCAAGCTCTACGGGCGTGGTAAGGGAAGTACGTCAAGAAGATATTGTCACTTTCTTGGATGGAACGGATTCCGACCGCTATGCGATACCATTTCGCGCAAGCGGCTTGAAGGCGGGCGACAGCTATGTCCTGAGTGTGTATGGCACTCTGAATCTGAATGATGACCGGGGCGACGTAGATAACGCTTTGATTGGCAGAGTCGTTGTTGGTACGGAACCTGCACCGCGGTTACAGGTGAATCTTTCTCAGGATACCGCCAATGTTACCAATGCAGTTGCAGTAAAGCTGTCCTTATCGAATCCGGCAGGACAGGCAGAAAATGTCGGCGAACATGCAGCACATACAGCACAGAAGATGCTGATCAATATATATAACGATACGACACCGAACGGAACACCGGTAGTAAGCAGGGAGCTCATTTCAAAGATGCTGTATGATACCGGTACCATGCAGGGCGGTTTCTATGGTGAGGTATATAACGGACAATCGATTACGTTGACGGAAGCAGCAGATTCCCTGAATTTTAATCCTAACCTGATTGACAAGGATCAGTATACCGTCGAAGTTAAGATGATCTACGATTATACGGAATATGCGAACGAGCTGATGGAAAAAGATGCACCTGTCTCTATGAGTTTCGGTAAAAAGGCAGTCCGACCGGATGAAGACGTCTTTATCAGCAATCCGATATCGGTTATCGCGATTACCAATGCGTATGCTGCAAATTATGGCGGAACCAAGGTGGATGCTCTCCCGGCAGAAGCGATTGTAGGATATTATCTGAAGGTCAATTACGGTCAGCTGACCGGAAGTGAAGAGAGCGTAACCTATTATGCATTTGAAGAAGCACGCATCGCGGAAGAAAAAGACAATGCAGATGAATTCTATAAAGCATTTGCCAACGTGTCTGATCCCGATGGTACGATGCTGATGAAGGTCACCAAGGAAAACGCCGGCGGAAATATCATGGAGCATACGGTATGGTTTGGGGATGATGCCAGTGGCGGTGCTTCCATGAAGCGTGGCAGCAAGTATGTCTTTACGGTACGTGTAGACATGACAGACGGGGAATTTCCGAGCGACAGCAAACCGGTTGCGAAGACTGTAAGCTATTCGGCACCGTATATCCAGCCGGTATTACAGTTTGTACCATGGGAAATCAATCCGGCGGGAGAAAAGTTTAGTTATCGCTATCAGATTGATGCACAGGATTCGGATGCAGTTGCGGCAGAATTTGAGATACCGGCAGGAAGTTCTTATAATTTTGCTGACGCTACTTCGAGTACCGTGAAAAAAGATGGCACGGTTGGTACAATTACATTAACGAATGCAAGAAGCGGCCGGATTCTGGTGCAGTGCAGGGTGCGTAGCTTTAACGCAAACTATGCTGCGGACGTGCAGGAGGTAATCAATCATTATATCAGTGGCAGCGTGACGGCAGAAACGGCAATGCAGAATCTGCGTTATACCCTTACGAAAGAGCCGGAAAAGAACCGTGTACGGATTCAGGTGACGGACACCGATGCAGATGGAAGCAGTATCCGCCAGCTCGCAGGATTAAAGTTGCTCATATATAATGATAGTGCCGTCAATAGTCCGGTATTGAAAACAATCTCTATCAAATGGAACAGTGTGATTGGAGATACCGGTGATGCTTATGTGTATTATTCGGAATTAGAGGAGTGCAAAGGACACACCCGTCCGGTACAGTTGCAGGCAGTGTTTGATACGGAAATATCCGGTTATAGCCTGGTGGAATCAAGTGCAGGTACGGTTGCAATCCAGACAGTGGAGAGCCAGAAACGAGGCAGTTATATCACACCGAATCAGTCTGCTACCGGATTTTTGGTAAATAGTTCCGGTACGGCGAAAGACTCTTGGTATTCGGTGAATTCCGGAAATTTGTTTACCAACAGTTCGCTTGGATTTTCTCATGCACTGACAAGTTTCGCAGGCTCTATGTATCTGTCGGTAGGAACAGGCGGAACCCGACTGAGTGCATTGACAGATAATAACTATGTTATCCTGAAGCAATTAACGGATGTAACAGTGAAAAACAATAACGGAAGTGAAAAGACGGATTTTGTAATTGAGTCAATGCTTCCGACGATTGATTTGAATGCCAGTGCTGTTACCTATACCATATATCCGACGGCAGACAGTGCAAGGGTAGACTTTAAGCTTGAGGGTCATGCAGGTTTGATCGGCGGTAACGGAATTAATCAAATCAGACAGGAATCCGACGGAAAGTATTATATCTACTTTGATCTTTGGAGTATTGACACGGATGGAGTCAGAACCTCTATGGTGGCTGCAGATCACTGTGGTAAGGTTGCCATCAATGCAAATCAGAAAGAATACATCAATAGGGAAAGCGAACCGGCACTGATTACCGGTCTGGTTGAGAACTGCAAGTATGGTATTGCATTGTACTACTATGATAATCAGGGAAATAAGAACTATCCGTTGGACAAATGGCGTCCGGATGTTACCGGTGATAATATCATGTTTACCTTTACAACAGCAGACGCAGTAAGGATTGAATGCAATCGTGTCAGCTACAAAGCTTTCAATTATGAGGATAAGAGTATCATTGCCTCTCTTAAGTTTAATACTTTTATCGGATATGATATCGTATACGAATTGGTGAAACAGACGGGAGCGGACACCTATAGTCCTTTGCTTAACGCGAAACAGCTGGATGATTTGAGAGTTATATCTAAGACAACAAGTATATTAAGTGAAGAAAAAGATATTTCACTTAAAATCAATCCGGGACAGCTGCATTGGACGGAGAATGGAGCGGATACGAAGTTTACATTCGGACGTGCGGACCTGTTCCTGAAAGCAACTCCTGTATCCAAACAGGATGCTACGAAAACGCTTGGTGAACCGTGTTATATTCCGTTAGAATTACCCGAATTAAAGGCGCCTTATTATAATCTCAGAATTACACCGCAGAATGCATCAACCTTGCGTGTACGTATTTCCATCACGGATGTTGACCGTGTTATGGTGGACGATATCTATATGATACGGTTGTTTGATGGTGATACGGATATCACACCGGAAGATCTTGCAAAAACACAGTTTAGTTCATTGTCAACACAGAATTTTGAAATCGGTAATTTGCAGCAGGATGTCACCTATACCATAAAGTTATATTCTATTTTAGACATGGAGAATGCCGGTGATATTCCTGCCATTGATGTAAC
Source organism: Lachnospiraceae bacterium (assembly GCA_045593785.1). Classification (GTDB taxonomy): domain Bacteria; phylum Bacillota; class Clostridia; order Lachnospirales; family Lachnospiraceae; genus SZUA-448. The sequence continues at coordinate 299 of JAZNXH010000153.1, read as the reverse complement.
TTCTGTGAGTCCGGCAAATTGCTTAAAGTCAGTCAATGCCAATACGCTGACAACTTCGGGATACGATTTTGGTGAGATTTCACTGGTTAATATTTCTGTAAACAATCTGGCACTGTACTTTACGGATTCCGTTGGTCTGCAGGAGAACATCCGGTATATCCAGTATACCGTTGTGAATCCGGATGGCAGTTATGCATCGTATGAATTGGATAGTAATGTCGTGGGATTCCAGACAGATGAGAACTCAATTTATGTGTATTTGAATCATAGCTTCTCAGACAAAGGTGAGTACACGGTAC
>JAZNXH010000152.1:0-2119 GCA_045593785.1 Lachnospiraceae bacterium | reverse complement strand
GAAGATAAAGGAGAAATTAAGCTTTATGAAATTAGGAATCGTAGGTTTGCCGAATGTAGGCAAAAGTACATTGTTTAACTCTTTGACGAAGGCGGGTGCAGAATCTGCAAATTATCCCTTCTGTACGATTGATCCGAATGTTGGTGTGGTGGCAGGGCCGGATTCGAGAATCCAGGTGCTCTCTAAGATGAACCAGTCGGAAAAAGAAGTTCCTGCTGTGGTTGAGTTCGTAGATATTGCAGGTCTTGTAAAGGGCGCATCCAAAGGCGAAGGCCTTGGCAACCAGTTCCTTGCACACATCCGCGAAGTGGATGCAATTGTGCATGTGGTACGTTGCTTTGAGAATTCAAATATTATCCACGTAGAAGGTTCCGTGGATCCGCTCCGTGATATCGAGACGATTAATCTTGAGTTGATTTTTGCAGATCTTGAAGTGATTGAGCGCCGTCTGACCAAGGGCATCAAGGGCATGAAGACGGAAGAGATTAAAAAAGAGATCGCAATGCTCGAACGTCTGAAGGCACACCTCGAAGAAGGACAGCTTGCAAGAAAATTCGAGCCTGCCGATGAGGACGAGGAAGCTTTCTTAAAGTCTTATCAGCTCCTTACCTACAAGCCGGTTATCTTTGCAGCGAATGTCAACGAAGAAGACCTTGCGGATGACGGTGCAAGTAACGAATATGTTGCAAAGGTGCGTGAGATGGCAGCCGGTGACGGTTCCGAAGTGTTTGTTATCTGCGCACAGATTGAACAGGAAATCGCAGAACTTGACGAGGATGAAAAGAAGATGTTCTTAGAGGATCTTGGCATCAGTGAATCGGGCCTTGAGAAACTGATTCAGGCAAGCTATCATCTTCTTGGCTTAATCAGTTACCTGACTTCTGGTCCGACCGAGACCCGTGCATGGACGATTGAACGCGGAACGAAGGCACCGCAGGCGGCCGGAAAGATTCATTCGGATTTTGAGAGAGGTTTTATCCGTGCCGAAGTAGTCAGCTATGAGAAGTTAGTAGAGTGTGGCAGTTTCAATGCCGCAAAAGAAAAAGGTTTAATTCGTTCGGAAGGCAAGGAATATGTATTCCAGGACGGCGATGTTGTATTGTTCCGATTTAATGTATAAGATAATAGTAAATACGATGCCTGTGAAAAAGAAGATCGTATTTTAATGTCACAGGTTTCGGAAAGGTGAAATATTTATGTCGTTATATGGATTGTCAGATGTGAATTTTCCGCATCTTGGGATAGAACTTCATAATCTTCCGATGGGAGTTGAAATTTTCGGTTTCAAGATCGCATTCTATGGTGCAATCATTGCATTTGCCATGGTAATGGGGTATCTGGTAGCGGAGAGTCAGGCAAAGCGTTTTGAACAGAGCGTGGAAAAATTGCTGGACTTTGCTATCATTGCGATTGTTGCTTCCGTTATCGGTGCCCGGATTTATTATGTGATTTTCCATTGGGAGACCTTTGCAGATCATCCGATGCAGGTCTTTAATCTGAGAACTGGTGGACTTGCCATCTATGGTGGTGTGATTGTAGCATTTGCTTCCGTAATCATATTCTGTAAGGTGAAGAAGCTGAATCTCGGAGCGTTTGCGGATGTCTGCATTCCGGGTCTGATTACCGGACAGGCGATTGGACGCTGGGGCAACTTTTTCAACAAGGAAGCATTCGGTAAATATACAGACGGTCCGTTTGCAATGCAGGTGGAAAAAGCGGTTGTAGATGCAGAGTACCGTATGACGGAAGAGATGTTACATCTTCGTTATCCGGAACAGCCAAAGGCAGTTGAGAACATCTTAGAGCAGGTGGAAAAAGCAGTTACCATTGACGGAACTACGTTTATTCAGGCACATCCGACCTTTCTGTATGAATCGTTATGGAACTTTGCAATACTGGCATTTATGATTCTCTATGCAAAGAGAAAGCGCTTTGATGGCGAAATCATTATGTGGTATATGGTACTGTACGGTATAGGCCGCTTCTGGATTGAAGGCTTACGTACCGATCAGTTGTTCCTGTGGAACACCGGTATTCCGGTATCGCAGTTAGTATCCGTTCTGATGATTCTGATTGGCGGTTCTGTCATCGGTTATCAGTATTGGAAGCTTGGGAAGAA
>JAZNXH010000151.1:0-23448 GCA_045593785.1 Lachnospiraceae bacterium | reverse complement strand
GCCGGGTGGTGCGCGTAGTCGTCAACGATGGTAATACCACCGAGCATGCCCTTGAGTTCAAATCTGCGCTTGGTACCGGAAAAACGGGAAAGCGCACTCCGGCAGGCTTCCATGGCTGCACCCAGTGAGTGTCCCATGGCGATGGCTGCGAGAGCATTCTCTACATTGTGCATGCCGGGTACGGCAAGCTGGATGGTGCCGAGCGAATTGCCCCGATGGAAAACTTCAAAGGCGGCACGGCCAAGCGAGTCAAAGACCGGTGTGGTTGCGGTATAATCAAATGATGTTGCAGAAACATCATCTGCAATGCCAAAGGTGATTACTTTGCAGGAGAGATGATTGGTCAATTCGGACAACTGATCGATCTTGCCGTTGATTACCAGATGGCCGCCTTTCGGTAAAAGTTCAATATATCTGCGGAAGGAACAACGGATGTCATCCAAATCTTTGAAGAAATCCAGATGGTCTGCTTCTATATTCAGAATGATTGCATGTTTTGGGAAAAAGTGAAGAAAACTGTTGGTATATTCGCAGGCTTCCATAACCAGATGGGAGGAAGCACCCATGCGAAGATTGCCTTCGATATCCGGCAGATCACCACCGACAAGAATGGTCGGGTCAAAGCCTGCATCCAGCTGAATGAGAGAAAGCATGGACGTCGTTGTTGTTTTGCCGTGTGTACCGGCAATACCGACGGCGTCGCTGTAAGCTCGCATAATCTGTCCTAAAATCTCAGCGCGTGTCAGCATCGGAATCTTGGAGGCAAGAGCTGCCTGGAATTCGGGATTGTCTTCCCGGATTGCAGCGGTATATACAATCAAATCGACATTTGGACGGATATTGGATGCTTTGTTTCCGTACAAGACTTCAACGCCAAGAGACTCCAAATGTTCGGTATGACGACTCTTTTTGTCATCCGAGCCACTGATGGTAAAACCTTTGCTGTGCAGGAGTTCTGCGATGGCACTCATGCTGATGCCGCCGATGCCGATAAAGTGAATTGTTTGAGGGGAATCTAAGTTGAAGCGAATCATCTTAAATGACCGGGCCTTTCCGATACCTGCCGACAGGAATCTACAGGTACAAAATTATAGATTATTGCAGTATTTATCGTAGCTGCATGCGAATTTAGTATAGCTCTGTTCGGGTGAAAAAACAATCCTGCGATTATATTATGAAAGGAGTTTATGAATTGTGCTGAATTTTTAGCCGAAAAAGCGAAAAAACGTGTCATTTTGTCTAGTTTTTCCTTGTAAATTTCGTAAAAGAACTATCATTTTTATAAGTTCTGTGATAAAATATAAGAACTAATTACTACTTTATAGAGGTGATGACAGCATGATTAAGAAAGAAATGATTGCCATGCTCCTCGCGGGAGGACAAGGTTCCCGTCTTGGAGTGTTAACATCGTCCGTTGCCAAGCCGGCAGTCGGTTTCGGTGCAAAGTATCGTATTATTGATTTTCCGCTCAGCAACTGCATCAACTCCGGGGTTGATACGGTAGGTGTTCTGACACAGTACCAGCCTCTTAGACTGAATACACATATCGGTATTGGTATCCCGTGGGATTTGGACCGTAATATCGGTGGTGTGTCGATTCTTCCTCCTTATGAGAAGAGCACGAATTCGGAATGGTATACCGGTACTGCAAATGCGATTTATCAGAATTTGCGTTACATGGAATATTATAATCCGGAATATGTTCTGATTCTTGGCGGCGACCATATCTACAAGATGGATTATGAGGCAATGTTAGAGTATCATAAAGCAAACAAAGCCGATGTTACCATCGCTTGTATTTCGGTTCCGATTGAGGAAGCAAGCCGTTTCGGTGTTGTAATTACAGACGAAGACGGCAGAATTAATGAATTTGAAGAAAAACCTGCAAACCCGAGAAGTAATCTGGCGTCTATGGGTATTTATATCTTCACATGGAAGGTATTGAGAGAAGCATTGATTACCTTGTCCGAGCAAAAGGGTTGTGACTTTGGTAAGCACATTATTCCGTACTGCCATGAGAAGGGTGACCGGATTTTTGCTTATGAGTATCGTGGCTATTGGAAGGACGTAGGAACGTTAAGTTCTTATTGGGAAGCCAATATGGAACTGATTGATTTGGTTCCGGTATTCAATCTTTACGAGGAATTCTGGAAGATCTATACGAAGAGCGACGTGATTCGTCCGCAGTATATTTCTGCTGATGCAGTGATAGACCGTTGTATTATCGGTGAAGGTGCGGAGATTTTCGGTAAAGTACAGAATTCGATTATCGGCGCAGGTGTAACCGTAGAAGCAGGTGCAGAGGTTTACGACTCTATTTTGATGAACGGTTGTACGGTAGGAAAGGGTGCAAAGCTTTACAAAGCAATTCTTGCAGAGAACAGCGTGGTCGGTGAAGGTTGTGAGATGGGTGTTGGTGAAGAGATTGCCAACGATACTTATCCGGGAATTTACAATAACGGATTGACGGTTCTCGCAGAAGATGCAAGTATTCCAGCAGGTGTTAAAGTAGGAAAGAATACCGTGATTACCGGAAAGACGACTGTGGAAGATTATACGGATGGCCGCCTTGAGAGCGGTAAATGCTTAATGAAGGCAGGTGACTTGGCATGAGAGCAATCGGATTGGTTTTAGCAGGCGGTAACAGTAACAAGATGCAGACCTTGTCATTAAAGAGAGCAATCGCAGCGATGCCGGTTGCCGGAAGTTACCGTGCAATTGACTTTGTATTAAGTTCTATGTCGAACTCCCACATCCAGAAGGTGGCAGTTTTGACGCAGTATAACTCCCGTTCACTGAATGAACATTTGAGTTCTTCCAAGTGGTGGGATTTTGGACGTAAGCAGGGCGGTTTGTTTGTATTCACACCGACCATTACGATGGACAACGGATTCTGGTATCGCGGAACAGCAGATGCGATTGCACAGAATTTAAGTTTCCTGAAAGACAGCCACGAACCGTATGTAGTTATTGCTTCCGGTGATGGTGTTTACAAATTGGATTATAATAAGGTTCTGGAATATCATATCGAGAAGAATGCAGACATTACCGTGGTATGTAAGCGTATGAGCGAGTTGTCGGATGTATCCCGTTTCGGTATGATTGTAACGGATGACGAAAAGCGAATCACAGATTTCCAGGAAAAGCCACTGGTATCGGATTCCGAATTGATTTCGACCGGTATTTATGTAATCCGTCGCCGTCTGCTGATTGACCTGATTGAACAGGCGGCAAAAGAAGAACGATATGATTTTGTATCAGATATTCTGATCCGGTATAAAGCAATTAAGCGGATTTATTGCTACGAGATGGAAGATTACTGGAGCAATATCGGTGCGGTGGATGCATATTACAAGACCAATATGGATTTCCTGAAACCGGAAGTTCGTGATTATTTCTTCAAACAGTATCCGGATGTATACTCTAAGGTTGATGATTTGCCACCGGCAAAATACAATCCGGGAGCAATGGTGAAGAACAGTCTTGTATCGAGCGGAAGTATTATCAACGGCGTGGTTGAGAATTCCGTGATTTTCAAGAAGGTATATGTTGGGAACAACACTGTAATTAAGAACTCTATCATTTTGAATGATGTATATCTTGGTGACAATGTATACATTGAGAATTGTATTCTCGAGAGTAGAGGAACGATTGCGCCGAATACCTCTCATGTAGGAGAAGGTGGAAAGCCGAAGATCGTGATTGCAGACGGAGATCGTTACGTAATCTAAAGAATGACCTATGAGGGAAGCAGAACAAGCGGAAGAGCCGTTAGGGGTGACGGCTCTTGCGCCTGTTTTTGCGTATAAAGATATATGGAAAGTCAAAAGAAACAAAAGAGCGGGAGAAAGTCGGCGGCGGTAATATGGATTTTGTGGAGTCTTACTATAGTAGTGACGCTGTTGCTGATTGGGTTTCGGGAAGAAAGAACCGGTATAAAGGATAATAACCTACCCGTTTTTTCTGATCAGATTGCAAAAAATGAACACATCCCGGAAAATATCGGTACGGAATTTACACCTTTACCGGTAGTTACGGATAAAATACAAGAATCGCTTAAGACAGAAACAGAGCAGGAAGAACCACAGGAAGAGCACGGAAAGCCGGATAATATGGTTACAGATGCACAGGAGAATGTAAACGAGGCAACCATGGACGTTCCGGATGAGGAGAAAATAGAGATCCCCGAGGATAGTCCGGATACAACTCCCACGGCTGCCCCGGATGAGATGACGGTTCAAAAGAGAGTGATTGATCCGGATAAACCGATGGTGGCGTTGACGTTTGATGATGGACCTTATCGAAATAACACGGCGTCTTTGCTGGATTTGTTTGAGCAATATGATGCAAGAGCCACGTTTTTTGTGGTAGGATATCATTTGGACGTGTTTTATGAGGATACAATAGACGCATATCGTCGGGGATTCCAAATCGGGAATCATACGGCTGCACATCCTTCTTTACAGCGTGTGGATGATGAAAAAGCGTTGCAGGAAATACGGAATCTGAACGAACAGTTGAATCAACTCGGTATTCCGGGTAATGTGATGCTGCGTCCTCCTTATGGTGAGTATACGGATTATCTGCAGGAGAATGTAACGGTACCCATGATTGGGTGGAATGTCGATTCGAGGGACTGGATATCCCGCGACGCAGATAAGATATATGAGGAGATTGTCGGAAAGGTAAAGGATGGGGACATTGTCCTGTTGCATGACATACATGATGAGACAATAACAGCGATGCAACGGGTTGTGCCTGAACTGGTGGCACAGGGATTCCAGTTGGTAACAGTAGAAGAGATGTTTGAAGCCAAAGGAATTGAGCCGGAAGCAGGGCGATATTATTGTTATATACGTTGATTTGCAGGTGCGAAAGGGCATGGTAAGTAATATGTATATTATTGCAGGACTCGGGAATCCCGAGAAGCGATACGACGGAACCCGTCATAATATTGGATTTGATGCCGTGACGGCGCTGAGTGATGCATGGGGAATCCGCCTGAACCAAAAAGAGCAAAAAGGGCTTGTAGGAAAAGGTAATTTTGCCGGTGAACGTGTGATTCTGGTGCAGCCGCAGACCTATATGAATCTGAGCGGTGAGTGCATCCGTGGATTGTGCGATTACTATAAAGCAGACGTGTCTCAAGTGATTGTAATCTGTGATGATATTAATCTGGCAACAGGGCAGCTCAGAATCCGTGCGAAGGGAAGTTCCGGCGGACAGAATGGATTAAAGAACATCATACAGCATCTGGGAACAGAAGAGTTTACCCGCATCCGTATCGGAGTAGGGGAAAAGCCGAAGGAATGGGATTTGGTAGATTATGTGCTCGGCAGGTTTCCGGAGGAAGAACAACCCTTGATGCGGGAGGCGTTGAAAGAAGCAGTGGCTGCCTGTGAGTGTATTATCACCAAAGGGTGCGAAAAAGCCATGAGTCAGTTCAACAAGAAAAAAGAAGCGGACGAGGGAAAAGAAAAACCAAAGAAGAATTCCTGGAAGAAAAAGAGATTTACCAAAAAGCGTCATAGCAGGACGCTTGCAATCATAAGGAAAATGAAAGAAAGGCTGAAACAGCAGCAGGAAGAGGATACGTGAAAGCATTTACCGCCCCTTTAACTGAATACAGCGAATTTGTCGGAATACAAAAAGAAATTGACCGGAAGAATCTTCCGGTCTTTGTGTCCGGTTGCATTGAATCACAGAAGAGTCATCTGATGTACGGATTGGCGGAGAATTATCCGTTCCGGCTGATCGTGACGTATAGTGAGCAGAAGGCGAAGGAGATCTGTGAGGATTTTAAGCTTTATGATAGTGAGGTACTGTATTATCCGGCAAAGGATATCATTTTTTATAATGCAGATATTCATGGAAATGCAATTGTAAAGTCCCGTATGCAGGTACTCAAGCGTCTGGCTGAACGAAAGCCTGCAACGGTTGTTGTGAGTCTGGATGCCGGGATGGATCGTTTGCTTCCGGTGAAGGTATTTACGGAACATATTGTGACCCTGCATGAGGGAGATACCCTGGAGCAGGAGGTGTTTCTTCGTACATTGGTGCGTCTGGGCTATGAGAGGCAAGGTCAGGTGGAAGCACCGGGAGAGTTTGCAGTACGTGGCGGTATCATTGATATCTATCCGCTTACGGAAGATACCCCGTTCCGTATTGATCTGTGGGGCGATGAGATTGATACCATTCGAAGTTTTGATGTGACAAACCAGCGTTCGATCGAGCGGGTTCCTTCCTTAACAATCTATCCTGCAACGGAGTTTGTGCTGACAGAGGAACAGATGGCAGCCGGTACAGCGCGGATTCGCAAGGAATGTGAGAAGACCGATGCGGCACTCAAAAAGCAGGATAAGATTGAAGAAGCAGCACGGCTTCGACGGACAATTGCAGAGTTTTTGGAAAATTTGGATTATCTGAAGAGTGCAGTGGGGCTGGACAGCTATGTCGGATATTTCTATGAAGAAACACAGTCGTTTTTTGATTATTTTTACAATGAAGAGTCAATCATTTTTCTCGATGAACCGGTGCGCCTGTCGGAAAAAGGTAAGGCGGTGCTGACCGAGTTTTCGGATAGTATGCAGGGACGTCTGGAGAAAGGGTATATTCTGCCCGGGCAGGCGGACGCAATTTATGATTATAAAGAACTGTTCGCAAAACTGTCTCGTGGGAACACGGTCATGCTTGGAACCATGGAACAGAAGGAAACATTGCTGACACCGAAGGCGAAGTTTGCTCTGACGGTAGGAGGCGTGAGTTCCTATAATAACAATTTTGAGATTCTGGTGAAGGATCTGACCAAATGGAAGAAGGCAGGGTATCGCGTGATACTTCTGTCTGCTTCGCGTACCCGCGCGGCACGTCTTGCAGAGGATTTGCGAGAGTTTGAATTGTCAGCATTTTATGCCGAGAAAGCAGTACGTCCGTTGCAAGCCGGTGAAATTATGGTAACAACCGGTAATGTGCACCGGGGCTTTGAGTATCCGTTGTTGAAATTTACGATTATTTCGGAGAGTGATATCTTCGGAGCAACGGCGAAGAAGACAAAAAAACGCAAACACAATTATGAGGGAACGCAGATTAACAGTTTCAGCGATCTGTGTGCAGGAGATTATGTCGTACATGAAAACCATGGACTCGGCATCTACCGTGGCATTGAAAAATTGGAAGTAGATAAGGCAACCAAGGATTACATTAAGATTGAGTATGGCGATGGTGGAGTGTTGTTCCTGCCGGCGACCGGATTGGATGTGATTCAGAAATATGCCGGCTCGGATGCAAGAAAACCAAAGCTCAACAAGCTGAATTCTGTAGAGTGGAAGAATACGAAAGCAAGAGTAAAAACTGCAGTAAGGGAATTGGCAGAGGAACTGGTACAACTCTATGCGCTCCGTCAGAAGAAAGAAGGCTTTCGTTTTGACAAGGATACGGTATGGCAGAGTGAATTTGAGGAGATGTTCCCGTTTGAGGAAACAGAGGATCAGTTAAAGGCGATTGAGGATACGAAGCGAGATATGGAGAGCGGGCGTATCATGGACCGTCTGGTTTGCGGTGATGTTGGTTATGGTAAGACGGAGATTGCACTTCGTGCAGCGTTTAAGGCAGTACAGAGCGGAAAGCAGGTGGCAGTGCTGGTGCCGACAACGATTCTTGCGCAACAACACTATAATACATTCTCTCAGCGTATGAAGGATTTTCCGGTGGCGATTGAGATGTTGTCACGTTTCCGTACGGCGACGGAGCAGAAGAAAATTATTGCGGATACAGCAAAGGGACGGGTGGATATCCTGATCGGAACACATCGTCTGTTGTCGAAGGACATCAGTTTCAAGAGTCTGGGCCTTCTCGTGGTTGATGAGGAGCAGCGTTTTGGCGTAACGCATAAGGAACGCATCAAACATATGAAGAATGATATTGATGTACTGACGTTAACTGCAACGCCGATTCCGAGAACCCTGCATATGAGCCTTGTAGGGATTCGGGATATGAGCGTATTAGACGAGCCGCCGGTCGACCGTCTGCCGATACAGACCTTTGTAATGGAACATAATGATGAGATTATCCGTGAGGCAATTGAACGTGAGCTTGGCAGGGATGGTCAGGTGTACTATGTCTATAATCGGGTGAACGGAATCGAGGATGTGGCCAATAAAGTAGCTGCTCTGGTGCCGGATGCGAATGTGGCGTATGCACACGGGAAAATGCAGGAACGGACTTTGGAGAAAATCATGCATGATTTCATCAACGGTGAAATTGATGTGCTGATATCGACGACGATTATCGAGACGGGTCTTGACATTTCAAATGTGAATACGATTATTATTGATGACGCAGACCGTTTGGGGTTATCCCAGATGTATCAGCTCAGGGGTCGCGTGGGCCGTTCGAGCCGGACGGCGTATGCATTTTTGATGTATAAGCGTGATAAGATGTTGAAAGAGATTGCAGAGAAGCGTCTGACTGCCATTCGTGAGTTCACGGAGCTTGGTTCGGGCTTTAAGATTGCGATGCGTGATCTCGAGATACGCGGCGCAGGAACTCTGCTCGGCGAAGCACAGAGCGGCCATATGGAAGCAGTAGGGTATGATCTGTATTGTAAGATGTTAAATGAAGCAGTAAAACATCTGAAGGATGATACACCGCAGGAGGAAGGTTTCGAGACAGAGATTGATATCGATGTAGATGCATTTATCCCTTCTACTTATGTGAAGAATGAGATGCAGAAACTCGAATTGTATAAGCGGATTGCACTGATTGCGAATGAAGAGGAGTATGCGGATATGCAGGAGGAATTGATTGATCGATTCGGTGATATCCCGAACTCTGTGGAGAATCTGCTCCGAATTGCACTCATTAAGGCACAGGCGCATGAGGTGTATGTAAGTGAGTTGCAGCACAAGGGAGCCGAAGTAAAGTTCAGTCTGTTCGGTAAAGCGAAGCTGGCAGTGGAGAAAATCCCGGATTTTCTGGCGACGCAGGAGAATCGGGTACGCTTTGTGCCGGGAGTAAGTCCGGCTTTTGTCTATAAGCTAAAGACCGGAATTGCAGCGACCATGGATAAATCCGCAAAGAAGAAAAGTCCGGTTGAGCAGTTGTTTGATCAGATTAGTACCGTTCTTGCAGCAATGAAGCATGAATTGTTACAGTGACAGTGCAGGTTGTGTCTGCTGAGAAGAAACGACAGGAAGGAAAGTCGGTATGCGAAAAAAAGCAAGAGATAATAAGTGGATTCGGTATGCAGCGATAGGCTGTCTGTTTTTGATGTTTTGTACCGGATGTGGAGTAAACGAGATTACCTTTGAACAAAATCCGGGGAACACGAACCCGAGCCCGACGGGTGCTTCGACTGCAGATTGGTCAGAAAATACCTTGTTTACAATTGACGGAAAAGCAGTAGACTATCGGGAAGCACTTCTTCTGTTACTTGCAGCCAAAGAAGAAGCGGAGATTTTATATGGTGCAGGAATCTGGGACTATACACTGGATGAAGAAGGAACAACCTACGCAATGCTGCGAAAAGAGCAGGTGTTGGAAGAACTGATTGATATGCATGTTGCATGTCTTCATGCTTCGGAGCTCGGCGTGGATATTTATGAGGAAGAGAATCGCGATATTGCGGATTATACTTCCGAGTATGTTGCGAATGTCGGAAACGAAAACTTGTTGCGGTATAATTTGACCGAAGCCTTAATCAAGCAGGTGTATCACAATAATACGTTGGCGTTAAAGGTGTATGAAAGTATTACACTCAGTGTGGATACGGACATCTCGGATGATGAAGCGCGTCAGATGAAAATACAGTACATTTACAAAAGCAAATATGCAGAAGAGGCGAACGGGAGCAGAACAAAACTGGATGAGGAAACATTGACAGCACTTCGCACGAAAATGCAGGAGCTGCGGGATACCGGCATGAGCAAAGATAATTTTGAAAGCTTTGCAGAACTTAATACGGATGCCAAGGATGGTGTAACGAAAACAATAGGAACAGGAGATTTTCCGGCTGAGATTGAACGTATCGTATTAGGGCTGAAGGATGGTGAGTTTTCACCGGTGCTGGAAACAGAAGACGGTTTTTATGTGGTAAAATGTGTTCTTGCCTTTGATGAGGATGCGACTGCTGTCCGTAAGGAAGAAATGATTGTGGAACGACAGAATGCAATGTTTGCGACAACATTTCAACGATGGAAAGAACAGGTACAGATTGTTGTGAACGAAGAAAAGTGGGCGGTTCTGCAGCCGTAACGTAATTGCGCAGTTTGAAAACTGCGCAATTTTTTGCCTGATTTCCAAAAAATTGGGAACGAATGATTCTGTAGCAGCGTCTAACTGATATCAGTAGACGCTGCTGTTTTTATGCGTTATAATCGATAGAAGGTTATGTGTCAGAAAGGGGATAGGCAGATGAGAAAAATGCGTATCGTAGCTTTACTTCTTTGTGTTGTACTGGCGGTTGGGTTGTTTACCGCCTGCGGCAAGAAGCAAGAGCCTGTAAATGGAGGAAATGAAGCAGGAGTTCCGACAGCAGGGGCACTTGTCGGAGGAAATACGAATGAGGATAATTCGGAGAAGGGAGTATCCGGAGCAGTAAAACCGGTGGAAGGGCTACAACTGGGCGGGAAACCGTATCAGGCAGATTATATGGCAGCAGGACTTCCGGCAGGGTTTGCTACGCTTTCGCTGACGGCAGAAAAGAGCGAAACAAAGGGGATTATATCTGCGGACAGTAGTTTTATCGTGACCACAGAAGAACCGGTATCAGAAGAAGAACTGGTGGAGAATCTGCATCTGATGGCGGTAGGCTATGGACAGGAGTTGGAATATACCGTAGAGAAACTGAACGATGGATATAAGTTGACACCACAGGGAGCACTGGTGACGGACAGTCTGTATCGTTTTGTTGTTGGGGATGCGGAAAATCCGTATGCAAGTTTTGTATTCCAGACAGCATCAGAACTTGTGGTGAAATCAGTGTATCCCAGAGATTATGCAGTGGATGTGCCGACCAATACCGGTGTGGAACTGGTGTTGTCAGAAGCAGTTGCAGCAGAGTTTGCAGGAAAAGCACAGGATTACATAACGATTGCACCGGAAGTAGCAGGTGACTTCCGTCTGTATCCGGACGGAAAGACGGTGGTTTTTGTTCCGAGCACGGGACTTGAGGAAAATACAGTATATACGGTAACTGTAAAAGAAGGTCTTCCCGGAATCAGCGGAAAAGTAACGCAGGATACATTGACGTCACAGTTCCGTACCAGTGTGGATACCAGTTGGGGTGAGAAATCCATTGACCTGCAACTGCAGGAAAAGGATCTGACTGTGACAAGCAAACAGACGGCAGAGCTGAGTTTCTTCTGTTGGTACGGAAGAGAACAGAAGTTAAGCTTTGATGATGCAAAACTGAGTATCTATGCTTATCCGTCTGCGATGGATTGTATTGAAGCAATGAAGATATACCAGTCGGAAAAAGCAGAGTATCTGTATACAGAAGAACCGTATCGTTATCCGACTGACGGACTCACGAAATTGAGTGAGAAAACGGTGGCAGTAAAGGAGCCCGAGGAGTATTCATGGAGAACCGAGATTGCACTTCCGGTACTGGAGGAAGGCTGTTATCTGGTAGAAGTTGAACTGTCCGGTGACGTATCCGGCAAAGAATTTGTCAAGAAAGAACAGGCAATGTTGCAGGTGACCGACCTGTTGTTGTATACGGAACAAAATAAAGATGCTTTGTTATATTGGGTAAATGACGCTGAGTCCGGTGTGGTGGAAGACGCAGAACTTCAGATTACGGAATTTACTTATTCGGATGCGTGGAATGTAGGTAAGACCGGAACAAAAGACGGATTTTCAGCACCGGTAAGGCTTGTGACGAATGCAGATGGTGTTGCAATACAGAACTTGAAAGATAAAACCGCGTCCGCGGCGTTTGTATTAGTAAAAGCAGGCGGAAAAGAAGCGTTTGCTTGTATCCGCATGGCTGAGCCGTATGAAGGAAATCTGTATTACAGCTATCTGTATACCGACAGAGAAAAGTATTTCATGAATGATACCGTGCGCTATTTTGGTGTTGTTGCCCCCAAGAAAGCCGGAGAGAAACTACCGGAGACCATCTGGATGAAGGCATCCAATGCGGTGAATCCTGTGCCGGTAAAACTGGATGAAAACGGATATTTTGAAGGCAGCATAACGCTGGAAGACGATGTTCGGTGGTATCTGAATCTGCAGTTTATGGATGCAGAGGAGAATTATATTGTATCAAAGGGAATCAGCATCACCGACGAGGAAAAGCCGGTATATGTTATAGAGGCATCGTTTGACCGCATTTATTACCGGAATGGGGATTCGGTTACTGCGGATATTCATGTGAGTTTTTACGATGGAACACCGGCGGCAGGACTGACCTTCGATGCAAGTTTCTACGGAGATTGTGGCGGATATAACGAAGTACTTATAACAGATGAAAACGGAAATGCAAGTTTACGGTGGCAACCGAAGCAGGTGGAACAGTACAGTACTGCGCCCGGAAGAATCTGGTTTGAAGCAAGCTTAATCGGAGATGATTTAAGCAGTTTATGGGTATCTGAAAATACGTATTATTTCCATACGGATAAGATATTTGATGTGGAACGCGTGGTGCCGCAGGGCGGTGGCGACAGTTTTACCAGAGTGCAATTGTTTGAACGTGATTACAGTCAACTGAATTCAAAGACAGATCTGCAGTATCCGGTATTTCCAAAGAACAGTTACGGGGATAAGCTGGATGGAACTGTAGTGGTAGAGTTGTATAAGAACGAATATAAGAAAGAACTGATTTCGACCGAATATGATCCGGTTACAAAGGAAAGTTATCCGATTTATCATTATTATGATGTGAATGAATGTCTCTCGAAAGAGACGAAGGCGGTTACAAACGGAGAACTGATTTTACCGCATGTAACACCTGCGGAGAATTTTGAAGGATATTACACTTACATCATCTCATATACGGATCCGATAACCGGAGATACCTATGATCAGGAAACTTCTGCAGTTTGTGGTAACTGGGGATATTCGGATTATGAGGAAGAGCCGTATTATGATCTTGAGATTACAGAAGGACCATATGATATCGGGCAGCAGATTCGTTGTGGATTGACCTATGGTAAAGAAGCGGTAAAAAATATTCCGGTACTCTATACTTTGTATACAGAGAACAACATGGAATATTTCCTTGCAAAAGACGGAACATACGAATTCGTATTTGAGCAGACTATGGCGCCTGCATCAGAAGTATATGCAACAATGTGTAAGCAGGGTGAAATCCAGCCGCTCAGCTGTTATCGTATGGAGTACGACTTCGAGAATAATAACCATTTGGAAGTAGAGATTGTAACAGAGCAAGAGACTTACCGCCCGGGTGAAGTGGTCGATGTGACACTCCGGTTGAAAGACGTAATGGTTGGTGCAGATGCATTTGTTGCGCTGAGTGTTGTGGATGAAGCTTGTTTTGATTTGCAGAATCAGTATATTTATCTGAATGACTATCTGTCATGGAGTTACATTTTTGTAAGAAGAGATGCGAGATTTTCTGCATTTGCGGGTGCAAGTTTGTATGACAGAGGTTTTGATGCCGTGACCAAGGATGAAGCTGCAGCAATGCCGGAAGAAGATGCCGGAATGGCAAATGGCATGTTAGGCAGTGCAGCGGGCGGTATGGGAGCAGAAGTTACGATCCGCAAGGATTTCCGTGATAATCCGGTGTTTGTGACGATACCGTTGGATGGAAAACAGGAAGTGAACTATAGTTTTACCGTGCCGGAAAACATTACGGAATGGAGAATCACGGCAATTGCCTGTGATCCTTGTGCCCTCGGTGGAGCAGCATCCGTTACGGATGTGAAACTTGGATATACCGTGAGTGATGTTGTGACGAGTCTTCCGTTCTTTGTAAGTGCAGAATGTAACGAACTCTTTCTCGCAGGAGATGAGATTGTTGTATCGGCAAGGAGTTACGGCACCGGAGTAAAGAGTGGAGATGCAGTCAGCTACGAAGCAAAGTTATATGACGAAGACGGTGTTGAAGTTTCTGTAATCGGAGTGGATGCAAAGGTAGGCGAGACTGCTTGGCTGAGCTTCGGCAAATGGGACTGCGGAAGCTATGCTGCAGAGGTAACCGCTGTTGTGAATGGCGCCGGAGACGGCGTGCGTCTGAATTTACAAGTGGCAGAAAGCGGAAGTCTACTTCCGGTTGAGAAAAATGTGACTCTGGATGAAGTAAAGGAACTGAAGCCGTCGCTGTATCCGGTGGTTTTAAACTTCTATGATGAGGCGTATCAGCCGTATGTAAATGCAGTGAATCGCCTGATGTGTACTTATACGAATCGGAACGATAGTAAGGTGGCGTATTATATTGCGCTTGCAGCTTCTGAAAAGTTGTTTGGAGAAAGCGGATATTATACACAGGAGATAAAGGAGATTCGAGAGGAAATCGCAGCAAACTACGGATTACTTCCGAGACTGGAGTACGGAGAAGGTGATTTGTACTTCTCGGCACTGGTATGTGCACTGGCACCGGACCTTCTGACCGAGAGTAAAAAGGCAGAGCTGATTCAGGAATTTGAGTTTGTTCTTGGTGCGGAGAAGATAGAAGATGAACTTACGCTTACGACAGCGTTGTTCGGACTTGCAGCACTCGGACAGCCGGTATATGCTGATCTGAATTATGTTGCAGCAATTGGCGGCGATTTTTCGACGGAAGCGAAATGGATGCTGGCAGCAGCATATGCATATCTCGGTGACTTTGCGACAGCGACGGAACTGTATGACAGCCTGACGGAAGGAGTAAAGACAGGCCGGGATAATGAGCTTTATATCAAGGGAAGCACAACCGAAGAGACCATTCAGTATACAGCATATGCGTTGCTTACGGCTTCATTGGTGAGAAAGACGGAGGCGGAAGGGTTATACCAATACTTAAGTACACATACTTCCACCTTGGATTTGTACCAACTTGAACAGGCGGCATACTTGAAATATTTCTATCCGTTGGATGCAAAGCCTGCGAAGTTCAGTTGGACGGTAGGAGAAAAAACGGAAAACATTACCTTAAAGCCGGGTCAGGTTTATGCATTGTCCTTGGGTAAGAACGACTGGAGTTCGCTGAAGCTTACGGAAGAGGATGGTGATATCCGAGTACGTGCGACATATCTTGGAAGTGTAGCAGAAGCGTTAGAGGGTTCTGCAGGCAGTGAGCGTGTAGCGATAAACAAAGAGATATCTTTATATAATAAGGAAAAGAATCTCTATGCAGTTACGCTGAACTATACCGTGACCACGGATAAAAATTATTCCTGCTTTACCATCAGCGATTATATCCCGAGTGGCGCAAGATGGTATCCGGCAAATAACAGCACATCTTCCTATGAAAAAGAGGGAAGCTGGAGTCATTCCGCATATGTGGATGTTCTGACCGGACAGAGTGTGCGCGGAAATATTCATGTATACCACAATAACAGCAACAAGCTGGCAGGGCTTGAGGAAGTGACATTATCCGGTAGTGTGACGTACTACATCCGCGGTGCAGTAGAGGGTGACTTTGCTGTAGACTATGCAGTGCTCAGAGACCGAAGCACCGGAGGATATGCAATCTCCGAGAGCGGTACCGTAAACATCAATGATGATGAGTGGAAAATCGTGCTTGAGAAGTAAAGAATAAGAGAACGAACAAAACGAGGGTTTCCGAATCAACGGAAACTCTCGTTTTTAATATGGTGTCAGTGGCTAGTGTGTGAACTCTGCTGCTTTTACATAGTCGATAAATGCCTTCAGGCTTTTAGAAATCCATTTGTTCTTGTGATAAATCAGCTGTTTCCAAATGTCAATATTTACATCACATACATTAAGGTGGCATAGTTCGCCCGATTCAATCAGAGATTTGGTTACGAAATCCGGCAGGAAGGAAATCATGTTACTTTGTGCAATCAGAGAGGTAATGATATCGGTTCGCCCTATTTCGAGAACAGGGGTAATTTCCAATGATTTTTTGGCAAGTTCTCGGTCAAATACTCGTCGGTAACCCTGACCATATTCGGTTAAGATAAAGGGTTCGTTTATGATGTCCCGGATGGATAAGCACTCTGCTCCGGCAAACTTTGAACTCGAAGCGGCAACGAAATGCATCGGCAACTGTTCTTCCTTAGCGATGACATAATCTTTGTTGTATAAGTGATGGTCAAGTGTCAAGATGACATCGGCCTCGTTATGGTCCAGCATATCTAACATTACGGCAGAGTCTCCGGTGGTGAATTTGACAGAAATAAAGGGGTATTTTGTGTGAAAATCAATATAGTGGGAGTTGATCATCTCTTCACATACGGAGTCGGGGGTTACAACACGGATGTGACCGCTGATTTCTTTTTCGCTTTCAAGACTTTCCTTCAAATCACCTGTCAGCACACGAATCTGATGGGCATAGGAAACAAGCTCACGACCCTTTTCCGTGAGCGTTATGGTATGATTAATCCGTTCAAACAAGAGACAGCCAAGTTCATCTTCCAATTGTTTTATCTGAAAAGAAACAGTTGATTGGGAATAACCAAGCTGCTCGGCAGCTTTGGTAAAACTCCCGAGTTCTGCAACATGGGTAAAAGTAATTAAGTTTCGTAATTCCATCCGATACACCATACCTTTCCGGTATCTGCGACATTGAGGTCGAAGATGCAGCATCGAAAAAATCGATAGTAAACATTAAAAGCATTCGTTTGACTGATGATAGGGTGCATTATACAATCTATTCTAAAAAAATGCAAGGTGGAGTGGCAGAAAATGTATTTTGATGATATTATACTTGGAATGACGGTCGAGATTGCCCCAGCAGTGATTGAAAAAGAAAAAATGATGGCATTCGCCCGTGATTACGATAATATTCCGCTTCATACGGATGAAGAGTATGCAAAAGCCACACCGTTCGGCAAATTGATCGCGCCCGGAGTGATGTCATTTATGTCGGTGTGGGCAAAGTATCTGGAGGTTGATTTTTTCGGGGAGGAGCTACTTGCCGGAAAGTCCACAAAAATTGAGTGGCTGAAGCCAGTCTTTGCGGAGGATATCCTGACCGGCAAAGCAACGATAACAAGACTGGTAAAACGCAATGAAAAGAACGGACTGGTTGAGGTTTCCATCGATGCGTACAATCAAAACGGTGAACTCGTATTAAAGGACGTAACGGAAGCAATTGTAAAGTGCAGAGTTGTCTGAGATTAAGAATGGATTGATATTGAGGTGATTAAGTGAAGAAAACATATGTGACATCCATGCCAAATCATATTGGTGCATTTTTGAAAGCAAGCAAATGCTTTTCTTCCTTTGGAATTAACATTACCCGTGTAAGTTATAATAAGGCAGTTGACTCACATACGTTATTCATTGATGCAGAAGGCACAGAAGAGCAACTGAAAAAAGCAGATGCAGAGCTTGAACAAATCGGATATCTGCAAAGCAATTTTAATAACACAAGTGTTGTCCTGATTGAGTTTCACCTGGAAGATGTTCCCGGAAGTGTTACAAATGTTCTGACACTGATCAATGATTTCAACTTCAATATTTCATATATCAGTTCGCAGGAAAACGGTACAGATTATCAACAATTCAAAATGGGTTTGTATGTTGAGAATTTTGATAAAATAAAAGAATTTTTAAAAGAAGCAGAAAAGCTATGCAAAATTCGAGTTATCGATTATAATAGTTCGGAAAAGGTTTATGACAACAGTATTTTTTATCATACTTATGTTATGGGGCTTTCCCAGACAGTGGGACTTCCCGGGGATGTCAGCCGTGAACTGTTGGTTCATGTCAATCTTGCAATGCAGACGCTTGATGAGCAGGGGCTGTCTCCGTACAGGACATTTGACAGTATAAGCAAATTTGCGGAATTGCTTGGTGCGTCAAGAGGAGATGCTTTTTCGCCGAGAATCAGTACGCATAAGGTATCGGAGAACACAGAGATTACTTTGATTGAGCCACCCTGTGGGAGCAATACCATAATTATAAAAAGTAATGATAAGGTACTGTTTGTGGACAGCGGATATGCTTGTTACAGCGATGAGATGCTGGAGGTTTTCAAGAAGATTGTTCCGGATTTTGAAAACCGGAAGAAAACGATTCTGGTAACTCATGCCGATGTTGATCATTGTGGTCTTCTGCCTATGTTTGATGAAATCATCGCCAGCCCCAAAACGGCTCTTTGCCTAAGGAATGAATTTCTCGGAAATGATGGATATCGTGAGAAAAATCCGTTACACAAGCCCTATATCAATATCTGTAAAATACTCACTTCCTATAAGGCAGTCGATCCGGAAAAGATTACTGTCCTATGGAACGATATTGAGAATCTGAAAGAACCGCTTACGCAGATTGGTTTCTTTGATTTTGAGGAATTGCATTTTGAGGTTTATGAAGGAAAGGGCGGACATTTGCCCGGTGAGATTGTTCTGATTGATTATGCCCATCATATTGCTTTCACGGGTGATATATATATTAACGTACACGGGCTTACATCGGAGCAGGCTGCGTACAATCAATATGCGCCGATTCTAATGACATCTGTTGATACATCGCCTAAGCTATGCGCAGAGGAAAGAAAAGCAATTATGCAGCGGCTTGGTGTTGGAGAGTGGCAGATCTTCGGCTCGCATGGATTCAAAAAAGACTATTCCGTAAAGGGGTAGGATATATATTATAATGAAACAAAGGTTTGAAAGGAGTTTTCAAAATGAAAAAGGTAAACATTGCAGACATCACACTCAAAAAGCTTTCGGAGGACAGAGCTGTATCGCTACTCTTCCGTGAGAAATCAGCCATTGCTAATTGCGCTGACCTACTTGGTGTGGATGCAATTGAACTACCTCCTGTGAAATCTCTCCGTGAAGATACGATTATCTATAGAACCATTGCACAGAATGTTCAGAATGCTGTTCTTGCGATTCCGGTAGGGTTTAGCAGTGCAGAAGTGGACTCCGCTTGGGAATGCGTGAAAGAAGCAAAGCAGCCCCGTCTGCAGATTGAACTGCCGGTATCCACCATTCAGATGGAATACATGTATCACATCAAGCAGGCAAAGATGATTGAAAAGATTGCAGAACTCACAAAAGCGGCAAAGGCTGTTTGTGATGATGTTGAGTTCTCCGCATTGGATGCAACAAGAGCAGATGAGGATTGCCTCATTGCTGCAGTAAAGGAAGCAGAGGCAAACGGTGCCGGTATGGTGACCATCTGTGATGATGCAGGTAATTCCACACCGGATGAGATTGCAGCATTGGTTGCAAAGGTAAAGGAAGCAGTGAAGGTTCCGGTATATGTTCGTGTATCCGACCGCATTAATATGGCAGTTGCATCTGCATTTGCAGCAATCGGCAAGGGCGCTGACGGTCTGAAGTGTGCGATGGCTGGTAAGGATGTTCTTCTGGCAGGAGAACTTTCGGATGCGATGAGTGCCTGCAGTGCACAGATTGATGCCGAAATTAAGTTAGATCATACAAAGATTCATGCAAGCATTGATGATATGGTGTCGGGCATTAATCACAATGCATATGAAAATGAAACCACGGTAAGTGACAAGAAAAAGCTTCTGCTTGATTCGGAGGCTACGGTGGCACAGGTGGCGCAAGCGACGGCTTTACTTGGTTACGAACTTTCGGATTCTGATATCGGTAATGTACATAAGGCGCTTAAGCAGGTATGTGATAAGAAGGGTGCAGTCGGTGTAAAAGAATTTGAGGCCCTGATTGCAAGTTATGCGATGCAGGCTCCGTCCACTTATCATTTTGAAACTTATACAACGACCAGCAGCAATGTTTCGAGTTCAATGTCGCAGATTACGCTGAAATGCAATGACGAGATTATTTGCGGTGTAAGCAACGGCGATGGCCCGATTGATTCGGCATTCCGTGCAATTGAGCAGTGTATCGGGCATCACTATGAACTGGATGATTTTCAGGTTCAGTCCGTAACCGAGGGTAAGGAAGCTCTGGGTTCTGCGCTTGTAAGATTGCGTAACAACGGAAAACTTTACTCCGGCAACGGCACGTCAACGGATATCATTGGAGCAAGTATCCGGGCATATATCAATGCGCTGAACAAAATCGTATTTGAGGAATGTTAATGGGAGGTTAATATGAAGATAGTATTTTCGACGAAGAATGTGAGTCGGGCTTCTTTTCTTGATACCTGCCGTTATGCCTATGATTATGGGTTTGAAGGGTTTGAGATATATGACGCAATTAAGGAAAGAAGCGGACATCACGACAGTATTTTAAGACGTGACCGCATTGCGGATGCGAAGAGAAAGCTCGTGAACCGGAATCTGGCGGTATCTGCACTCCGCATGCCGGCTTCGGTTGAGAAAGAAGAGACAACGGCAGAATTGGTTCAAAAATACGTGGATATGGCAGCAAGCTCCGGCATTGACAATGTGATTGTCCGGGTAGAAGAATGCGTTTCATTTGATGTGCTGGATGAAAAGCTTTTGGCAGCAATCAAACACGCAGAGACTGCGGATATCAATGTGTTATTTGAGACTGTCGGTTACCTTGCTAATACAGAGAACGTGATTGGCATTATCAATCACTTTGCTTCGGCTGCTGTGGGTGCTTCCTGGAATGTTAGAGGAACGTACTTTGATGCAGGCGAGAGCGCAGAAACTACGATTAAAAACCTGGGTGCATATATCAAATATGTGCGTCTTGGAGATATGAAGGACGGAAAGACTGTCTTAATCGGTGAGGGTGATCTGGAGGTTGAGAAGCTGCTGAATGCGCTTTCCTCTCTGAATTATGAAGGCTTTATCTGTGCGGCATGGAATGAAGAAATCAGCGATGCGGATATCGTTTTGACGCATTTTACAAATTATATCTCTGCACTCAACCGAGAGAAAAAGAGCTTTGACCATGCATATTATAACCGCAGCAAAACGGGTACCTTTGTATGGAAAAAGTACGATGTTATTGATGCAACTTTTTCTGATGTACTGGATACCATGGCTGAAAAGTATCCGGATCAGTATGCATTTAAGTATCCGACTTTGGATTACACGAGAACTTATGAGCAGTTCCGCCGTGATGTGGATGAATGTGCAGCGGCACTGATTTCTCTCGGGGTAAAAGCCGGAGACCACGTTGCAGTCTGGGCGACCAATGTTCCGCAGTGGTTTATTACCTTCTGGGCGACAACGAAGATTGGTGCAGTTCTGGTTACGGTAAATACAGCGTATAAGATTCATGAAATCGAGTATTTGTTAAAGCAGTCGGATACCCATACGCTTGTAATGATCGAGTTTTGTAAGGATATCAATTATAAAGAAATTATTGAAGAGCTTTGTCCGGAACTTAAGGGACTGGAACCGGGTAAGCCGTTATATTCCAAGAATCTGCCTTTCCTTCGCAATGTTGTAACGGTTGGATTCTCAATGGATGGTTGTCTTACCTGGGAACAGATGTTATCCCGTGCTTCACTTGTTCCGCGAGAAGAAGTACGCAGACGTGCTTCGCTTGTAAAACCTGAGGATGTATGTAATATGCAGTATACTTCCGGTACAACTGGATTCCCGAAGGGCGTTATGCTGACTCATCGAAATATCGTAAATAATGGTAAGACTATCGGTGACCGAATGGATCTGTCAACGGCAGACCGTATGATGATTCAGGTGCCGATGTTCCACTGTTTCGGCATGGTGCTTTCGATGACTTCTATGATGACACATGGCGGTACGTTGTGTCCGATTCCGTATTTCTCACCGAAATCATCGCTTTCTTGTGTAAATGATGAACATATTACCTGTTTCAACGGTGTTCCTACCATGTTTATTGCGATGTTTAACCATCCGGATTTTGCAAAGACAGATTTCTCCTATATGCGAACCGGTATTATGGCGGGTGCAAACTGTCCGGCAGACCTGATGCGTCGTGCTTCCGTAGAAATGAATATGCGTGAGATTATTTCTGTATACGGTCAGACCGAGGCTTCTCCGGGCTGTACCATGGGTGAAGTAAACGAGGATCTTGACCACCGCGTAGAGACTGTCGGCAGTGCTTTCCCGGGCGTTGAGTGTAAGATTATCGACCCGGAGACAGGCGAGGAACTTCCGGATGGCGAAAGCGGCGAATTCGTTGCCCGTGGATTCAATATTATGAAGGGCTACTATAAGATGCCGGAGGCAACAGCACAGGCAATTGACGCTGAGGGATGGCTTCATTCCGGTGATATCTGTATGAGAACAGAGGATGGCTATTATAAGGTTACCGGCCGTTTGAAAGATATGATTATCCGTGGCGGCGAGAACCTTTACCCGCGTGAGATTGAGGAATTCTATCTGACGAACCCGAAGGTACGCGACATTCAGGTTGTCGGTGTGCCGGATGAAAAGTACGGTGAGGAATGCTGTGCGTGGATTATTCTTCATAAGGGAGAAACTGCAGATGAAAACGAAATGAAAGAGTTCGGTAATGCCTCTATCGCAAGACATAAGGTACCGAGATACTTCCTGTTTGTGGATGAGTTCCCGATGAATGCTGCAGGTAAGATCTTAAAGTATAAGATGCGAGATGAATCGGCAGAGAAGCTGGGATTGAAAAAGTAAAAAGAAAAAGACCACCTTGTAAGTGGTCTTTTTTTGTTAGGCGATTACAGTTTATTTCTTTGAATCTTACCGCTGATGGTCTTCGGGAGTTCATCTTTGAAGACAATGATTCGCGGATACTTGTAAGGAGCGGTATGTTCCTTCACATAGGTCTGGATCTCTTTCTTTAATTCTTCGCTCGGTTCGGTGCCCTTGGTAAGCACGATGCTTGCCTTGACTACCTGGCCTCTGATCTCATCGGGAGCTGCAGACACACCACATTCAAGAACGTAAGGAAGTTCCATGATAACGCTCTCAATCTCAAACGGTCCGATACGGTAGCCGGAGGATTTGATGACATCATCCACTCTGCCGACATACCAGAAGTAACCGTCTTCGTCGCGCCATGCAGTGTCGCCGGTGTGGTAAACGCCGTCGTGCCATGCTTCGGTAGTTTTTGCATCGTCGAGGTAGTATTCCTTGAATAATCCGCACGGAACTTCTTTGTCGGTGTGGATAACGATTTCGCCAACCTCACCGGTAGCGACGGAGTTGCCGTCCGGATCAACAATGTCAACGTCAAACTGCGGAGATGCTTTACCCATGGCACCGATTTTCGGTGTGGTTCCGTAGAGGTTTGCGATTGCAAGTGTAGTCTCGGTTTGGCCGAAGCCCTCCATAATCTCAAGGCCGGTAGCGTCTTTGAACTGCTTGAATACTTCCGGATTGAGTGCTTCGCCTGCGGTGGTCATGTGGTGAATCGAAGAAAGGTCGAACTTCGATAAGTCGCCGCGGATTAACATACGGAGCATGGTCGGCGGAGCACAGAAGGTGGTGATATTGTATTTTGC
>JAZNXH010000150.1:0-10334 GCA_045593785.1 Lachnospiraceae bacterium | reverse complement strand
ATGATGCACGGATATCTGGCATTTGATGAGAATGACAATTTGCTTGTGCCATTCAGAACCTGGCGTAACACTACAACAGAAAAGGCAGCAAGCGAGCTTACAGAGCTTTTTGAATTCAACATTCCTCAAAGATGGAGTATTGCACATCTGTATCAGGCAATTCTGAATAAAGAACCGCATGTAAAAGATATTGTTCATGTTACGACACTTGCAGGTTATGTACATAAGAGCCTGACCGGAAAGAAGGTACTCGGTGTTGGTGAAGCATCCGGTATGTTCCCGATTGATTCTGCAACGAAACAGTTTGACAAGAAGATGCTGGAACAGTTTGCAGCACTCGAGAATGTAAAGGCATTTGATTGGAATATCGATGAAATTCTTCCGGGCGTGCTGGTGGCAGGTGAGAACGCAGGCTTCCTTACCGAAGAAGGTGCAAAACTTCTGGATGTTAGCGGCAAGTTGCAGGCAGGTTGTCCGCTGTGCCCGCCGGAAGGTGACGCAGGAACCGGTATGGTTGCAACGAACAGTGTGGCAGAGCGCACCGGTAATGTATCAGCCGGTACTTCCGTATTCGCCATGGTGGTTATGGAAAAACCGTTATCCAAAGCATATGATGAGATTGATATCGTAACGACTCCGACCGGTGAGTCGGTTGCAATGGTGCACTGCAACAACTGTACATCTGACCTGAATGCATGGGTAAATATCTTCCGTGAATTTGCGGAGAGCTTTGGAATTGAAGTGGATATGGGTAAGTTGTTCGGAACCCTTTATAACAAAGCGTTGGAAGGGGATGCCGATTGTGGTGGTCTGTTGGCATACAACTATTTCTCCGGTGAGCACATTACAGGATTTGAAGAAGGTCGCCCGTTGTTCGTACGTACTCCGGAAAGTAAATTCAATCTTGCTAACTTCATGAGAACGCATTTGTTTACTTCGCTTGGTGCGTTAAAGACCGGTATGGATATCCTGCTGGATACTGAGAAGGTACAGTTGGATAAGATTTACGGACATGGTGGTCTGTTCAAGACCAAAGGCGTTGGCCAGGGTATTCTGGCAGCTGCAATCAATACACCGGTTTCTGTAATGGAAACGGCAGGTGAAGGTGGTGCATGGGGTATTGCAGTGCTTGCTTCTTATATGATTAACAAGGCAGAGGGTGAGACGCTTGCCGATTACCTGAATAACAAGGTATTTGCAGGTCAGAAGGCACTGGATATGGCGCCGAAGGCAGAGGATGTAGAAGGTTTCAATCAGTTCATGAAGCTGTACACCAAGGGCCTTGCAATTGAACGTGCGGCAGTGGATGCAATGTAGATCGAAGTAAGGGTTGTGAAACGGAGTGGTTTCACAACCCTTTTTTGCGCTGTTTTTTTGTTTTAAAGCACTTGTTTTTATTGCCAGCATACTTGTTGCGAGCAGTATTATGTGTTATACTAAAAGGTACTAATTTGCCGGACGGCAGGAACGGAGCAGCCTATGCAATGGAATATATCATTTGATATTTGTGCATTTGTAATATTGGCGCTGTTTTGTGGATACACACTGATCATGAAACGGTTTCGAAGCAGATTGAATCATATTTATGATGCAATGTGTGTTATTGTGCTGTGCTCCGTTGTACTGGATGTGCTGGGAGTGTTCTTTGTTGAATATATTGATACCTTCACGGCGTATGCCGTATATGCTGTCAAACTGCCATATATGTTGTTGATTAATGCACTCGCAGTAGGCTTGTACTGGTATGTGCTGGAAATCGTTGGTGCTAAGAAAAAACCTTTGGTGCTCCGCGTGCTCAATTTGTTACCGTTTGCGGTGGATGCGTTTCTGATTTTGTCAACGCCTTGGTTGAAATTGTCTATCTACGTCGATGAGAATAATGTATATCATTATGGACCGTATGCACAGTCACTTTATGTGTTGAGCGGATATTATATTGTGTTGAGTATGATACATCTGATCCGCTATAGGAAAAGACTTTCAAGACAATCAATTTTTGCTTTTGTATTTTTCTATTTTACCCTGCTTTTGGGTTTGTCTATCCAGGCAGTGAAACCGCAGTTGCTATTGGTCGGCATCTCCTGTGCGGCAGGTCTGATTGCATTTTATCTGGCACAGTTGGATCCTAATGTCGGACTTGATCATATTACCAAAGTCTTCAACAGGGATGCGTTCTATATGAGTGTTGCCGGACATATTAATGCAGAACAGAATTTCAGTGTAATTGCATTTGAACCGGATGAGTTTGATGAGTTTGCGGAGAAGTACGGGGATGCTACGGCAAAAGAGGTGCTTCGTAAGATTGCATCAT
This sequence comes from Lachnospiraceae bacterium, assembly GCA_045593785.1. GTDB lineage: Bacteria > Bacillota > Clostridia > Lachnospirales > Lachnospiraceae > SZUA-448. The sequence goes on along the minus strand of JAZNXH010000150.1, from coordinate 8,023 downwards.
TCCTGACCGAACTGGTGAATGCGCAGGCAGTGTATAAGCTGGCGGGCAATCGGTTTGCAATTTTGTTGGGAAGCAAGGACCATTCGGTGCCGGAAGAGACCTTGACGAAGTATTATTATGCTCCGCATGTTTTTGCAGGCAATCCGTCCGGAAACGAATCGGCAGAAGACCGTATTGTATTGCAGGCACTGATGGAACGCTTTGATCGACCGTGGGTCATCGGTGATGAAGAGTATGAATTATCTGCAAGTGTTTGCTTCCTGACCTATCCGGAAGATGCAGCGCGTGCGGATGAAGTGAACGATATGATTGAGTCTTCACTCCGTCAGGCAAAAGATATCGGAAGAGGTACTTTCATCTATGCATCGGAGTATGTAAAGACACGTGAAAAATACATTAATGAGTTACAGGAAAAACAAACAGAACTGGAAGATATGACACGTCGTGCAGAACGTGCACGTTTGACGGCAGAGCAGGCAGACAGTTCCAAGTCCCGTTTCATTGCGAATATGTCACATGAAATCCGTACTCCGATGAATGCGATTGTGGGTATGACAGAATTGGTTCTGCGTGATGAAGTAAATGAACAGGTGCGCCGTAATGTAAAGAACATTCAGAGTGCCGGCAATACGTTGATTACGCTGATTAACGATATCCTTGATTTTTCTAAGATGGAGGCCGGGAAGCTTGAAATCGTAAGACAGGTTTATGATTCTTCCTCTCTGTTGAACAATGTTCTGAGTGTTTCTACCACAAGAATGATAGGAAAGAATCTGAATCTCATTGTAAATGTGGATCCGACACTTCCTATGCAGTTTATCGGGGATGAGATTCGTCTCAGACAGATTATTACGAATCTTTTGACCAACGCAATTAAATATACGGAAAAGGGCTCGGTTACGCTGGAGATGACGTGGTCTCTGATGGATATGGATGCAGAGGATGATGCACCGCATATGGCAGAACTGAAAGTGAGCGTAATCGATACCGGTTGCGGTATCCGTGAAGAAGACCGCGATAAGTTGTTCAAGAGTTTTATGAGAATCGAGGAGCGGAGAAATCATCTGATTGAAGGTAGCGGACTCGGACTTTCTATTTGTAAACAGCTGTTGGATCTGATGGGTGGTACGATTTCTGTAGAGAGTGAGTACGGAAAAGGCAGTAATTTCTCCTTTGTGCTTCCGCAGGAAATCGTTGATATGCGTGCATTTACATATGTAGAAGATGCTGATCTTCTTAAGGTGCTTGTATTTGCAGAAGATGCCGGTATGAGAAATGGGCTTGCAGCGGTGCTTGCCCGGATGAACATCGAGTGTATAGTGGCTATGTCAGGATTTGAGATGGAAACCGCATTAGAAGCCAATACATTCTCACATATATTTATCGAGTATTCCAAGTTTGATGATGTAAAAGAGTTGTTGGACATGGCAAAAGATGCCAAGATTATTCTTGCACTTCGTACTCGTCAGCTTATGAACAGCAAGGAATACATGGCTTCCGTACAGCAACCGTTCTCCTGTATGAATGTGGCTGACGCGCTCAGTTATACCGCGGTCCGGAACAGCAGAAGAAGTGCAGTTGAGACGTATTATGCACCGACGGCACGCGTGCTTGCGGTCGATGATAATATGATTAATCTGCAGGTAATTGTAGGTCTGTTGCAGCCGCACAAGATAAAAGTTGATACAGCAGATAGCGGTCGTGAATGCCTTCGCATGATTAAGAAAAATCAGTACGATCTGGTGCTAATGGATCATGTCATGCCGGAGATGGGTGGTATTGAGACGTTGCGCGCAATCCGTGCGTTGGAAGGAAGTTATTATCAGAACGTACCGGTGGTTGCAGTTACAGCAACGGCAATGAACGGTATCCGTGAGATGTTCGAAGCGGCCGGATTCCAGGCATATATTCCAAAACCGATTGATATTAAGCAGTTAGAAGATATCGTACTGCGGTTTATCAGTTCGGATAAGATTGTATACGGAGCGGTTGAAAAGACAGAGGAAATGTCGGAAACACTCTATATTCCGGGTATTAATACCGAACTGGGTATTTCGCAGTGTGGCGGTAGCATGAAGAATTATCTGTCTCTGTTACAGGTTGTTGTCACAGACGGTCGAAAAAAACTGGAAGTATTGGAACGCTCCAGAGAAAATGAAAATTACGAAACTTATATGATAGAGGCACATGCATTGAAGTCTGTTGCTGCGAGCATTGGTGCCGACGAACTGTCTTATCTGGCGTTAGAGCAGGAGACTGCATGCAAGGAGAATCGGATTGCAGAAGTGAGCGCAAACCATAGAAAGTTATGCAGCAACTACAGTAATCTTCTGGACTTTATCGAGGTAGCTCTGTCAGAAAGGGTAATCGTAGAAGAGGAAGAAGAAACGTCGGTACAGATTGGCTATACAGAAGAACAACTGCGGGACCGTATGGTTACTGTGCTGGCACTGTTGCATGATTTTGAAGAAGACGTTGCCGTTCGTTTGCTGCAGGAACTTCGTGCAGCAAAGTTGGAAGAGACGGAACAGAAATTGGTAGATGAGTTGCTGAAAAAGGCAGATCTGTTCCAATATGACGAAGCGCAGGCACAGATTGAAGCGTATTTAGGAAAGGCATAATGGGATGAATTCTGTACGGATATTACATTGCGCGGATTTGCACATCGGAGCAGAGTGTAGTTTTTTGGGGACAAAATCCAGAACCAGAAAAGCAGAGGTGAAGAAGACATTTCACCGGATTCTGGAACTTTGCAGAGAAGAAAAGATAGACCTTTTGTTAATCGCCGGGGATTTGTTTGATGATGTCAATGTTCCCTCGGAGACGCTTGGGGAAATCCGGGATGGAATCGCAGCGTTAGAATCGTGTAAGGTTGTAATTGCAGCAGGGAATCATGATCCGGCAACGCCGGATTCTCCGTATCTGTTGGAGGATTTCTGGCCGGAAAATGTGATATTGTTTTCTTCCCAGCCGGAGGCTGTATTGTTGCCGGAATTGGGAGTACGATTGATTGGAAGCGGATTTACCGGTACGTATTGCTACCAGTCCATGTTGCGTAAACTTCCGCTGTTTGACGATGAGATGATCAATATCGGAGTAATGCATGGTGATCTGGTATCCGATAATGCGCGTAGTGATTATAATGCAGTAACGCAACGAATGATTCAGGCGAGCGGATTGGATTATCTGGCACTTGGACATATCCATAAGCGGACCGATATTTTAAAAGCCGGAAACACATGGTATGCATATTCCGGATGCACTGAGGGAAAGGGTTTTGATGAAACCGGAGATAAAGGGGTATATATCGGAACCATCGAAAAGTCCTATTGTAATCTGGAGTACCGATCTGTCTGTAAACGCAGAGTTACAGAATTGATGATAGATGTAACCGAAGTATCAACGCGGAAGGAACTCATAGAGTGCTTGCGCAACCGGATGGAAGAGGAGAACGGTGCAGATTATCGGGAGCATATCTATCGGTTGACGTTAATCGGTGAGCCGAAAGATGATATGTGCAGAAATACAGAGGATATCCGTGCAGAACTGGAAGATATCTGGTATTTGAGCTTGAAGAATAAAACGCGTCCGAGAATCAATCCGGAAGAACTGGTGCAGGAAAATTCCCTGCGTGGAATCTATGTGAAACAGATGACGAAGCTTACGGGAACGGTGCCGGAAGAACAAAGGGAATTGGCACTGCGACTCGGACTCAGAGCTTTTTTTGGTGAGATCAACATCGAGTAAGAGGGTAAGGAAAACGTGAAGCTAAAAAGGGTTGAAATTGATAATTTTGGCAGGTTCAAAGGCTTTTCGTTGGAGTTTTCCGAAGGGATGAATTTTATCTACGGGAATAATGAAGACGGAAAAACAACACTGATGTCCTTCATTAAGATGATGTTTTACGGAAATGTGGGAGCAGCCCGGGACCTGACAAATCTGCGCAAGAAATACCGCCCCTGGGATGGCGCGCCGATGGGAGGTGCCATCGAGTTTGAGTCGGAAGGAAAATTGTACCGGATTCAAAAACGTTTCGGCACAACTGCCGGTCGTGATGAAGTAACGGTGCAGTGCCTGTCCACGGGTGAACCGGTACTTCTGAAAAAAGAGGAAGAAGCAGGCTCTTATTTCTTTCATATGGAGTTAGATGGGTTTGAACGAAGTGTTTTTATCGGACAGACCGGCGGCTTTGCAAAAAAAGATGGTGGAAAAACAGATGAAATTACGGAGCGCCTGACGAATCTTACAACCAGCGCGGAGGAAAACGTATCTTTGGCTGCAGCAATGGGGAATCTGACAGCGGCAGCAGAGCAATTGGTGACAAAGCGCGGTAACGCAGGATTGCTGGTAGAAAGCAGGAATCTGACAGAAGAATTACAGGATGCTTTGCGCAATGCGATGGATATGGAAGCAGCACAACGGGAACTGCGTGAGGAGTACGAAGTTCTTGTTAAGCTTCAGAAAGCGGAAAAAGAACGCCTGGCAGTAATGCAACAGCGAAGAGAAGATGAACTGACTGCAATTCAGGAACTGAGCGATGCAGAAGGACGTCATCGTGATTTGCAGGGAAGATTGGCTCTTGCGGAAGCAAATTTTGAGAATCATAGTGAACTGGCGAAGTTAAGGATTGCGACAGAGGAAGAAAAACTTCGGCAGGCAGAATTGGCGGTTGAGAATGGAGTGGTTCCGAAGAGAGCGCCTCTGGCGGGGATTTTCGGAGCGATTCTTGCTGTTGCAGCGATTGCACTTTGTTTTGTTGTCTCGTATTATTGTGTATTGGGATTGGTACCGGCTGTGTTGTTGTTTGTATTGGAATACAGTAACCGTGGCAGAGAATACCGTATGCGTCAGTATCTGAAATCGGCAGAAGAAAGTGCGGAAGCGTTGCGAACCGACTTAGAACAGATAAAACTGAATTATGAAAAAGAATTGTCTGAACTGAACCAGACGATTGCGCGACTTCGTGAGGACAATGCCAATGCATCGAAGCAGGTAGAGCGAAAGCGTTATCGTGTGGCAGAGTTGAAACAACAGAAGGAACCGGAGCTGAAACTGGAGACAGAGATTATGATGCGCGATGAAGCGATTACTTCGGTGCGGAATCGCATCCGTACTCCGGAAAAATCGATTCAGCAGTTACAGTCTGAGCTCAAAGAAGCGGAGCAACTTCGACAGGAACGTCAGGAATATTATGACGCATTGCAGTTGGCTATCCGTGTGATGCGGGAGGCTGCAGATGAACTACGTCAGAATTTCGGACCGAAGTTGAGTCAGAGGACGGCAGAGATTTTTGCCAAACTGACGAAGAACCGTTACCGCAATGTTGTGGTTACAAAGGATTTTACCGTATCGGTTCTGGCTGAGGATGATGTGTATTATCGTGACGGGGGATATCTGAGCAACGGTACGGTGGATCAGGTGTATTTTGCATTGCGTCTTGCCATCGTAGAACTCTTGGCAGGGAATGAAAATCGTCATCTGCCGATGATGTTGGATGATATTTTTGAACAGTACGATGAAGGAAGAACAGAAGATGGCCTGGACTTCCTGGCGGACTATACGGAAGAAGGAAAAGAACAGGTTATCTTCTTTACCTGCCATCGTTATTTATTTGAGCAGGCAAAGGCAAGCGGGATGGATGCGGCATTCCTGCAATTACGGAGATAATTCTGTATTGTTTTGCAAGAAAAGTACATACTAAGAAAGAAAGCAACCGTTCATAAGTGAAAGTTATGGAACACATAACAAACAACAACTTTACTTATGAACGGTTTTGTATTATACTGCAGATGTGAAAGAGACAACAGAGTCGAACGACAATGTTGTAAGAATAAAGCAGAAAGGTGTAGAAAAAATTATGGAAAGATTGATTGGTACAGTATCAAGGGGTGTGCGTGCACCGATTATCAGACAGGGTGATGATATTGCGGCTATCGTAGTTGACAGCGTAGTAGCTGCAGCAAAGAGTAGCGGATTTGAATTAAATGATCGCGATGTAGTTGCAGTAACCGAAGCAGTGGTTGCACGTGCACAGGGTAACTACGCTTCCATCGATCAGATTGCAAAGGATGTTAAGAGTAAGTTTGGAGATAACACCATCGGCTTGATTTTCCCGATTTTAAGCAGAAACCGTTTTGCAATGTGTCTGAAGGGGATTGCAAAGGGTGCAAAGAAGATTGTGTTGATGTTGAGCTATCCTTCCGATGAGGTTGGTAATCATCTGGTAGACCTCGACAAATTGGATGAGAAGGGTGTTAATCCGTGGACTGATGTACTGACCGAAGCAAAGTTCCGTGAACTGTTCGGTTATGAGAAGCATCAGTTTACCGGTGTGGATTATATCGAGTATTACAAAGAACTGATTACTTCCCAGGACTGCGAGGCAGAGATTATTTTGGCAAATGACTGTCGTGCAATTCTTGATTATACCAAGTATGTTCTGAACTGTGACATTCATAGCCGCGCAAGAACAAAGAGACTCTTGAAGGCTGCAGGTGCTGAGTTAGTATACGGCTTAGACCAGATTCTGACTGCACCGGTTGATGGCAGCGGATACAATGAGAACTATGGTCTTCTTGGAAGCAATAAGGCAACCGAAGAGTCCATCAAGCTGTTCCCGCGTGATTGCCAGCCGATCGTAGATAAGATTCAAGCAGGACTTTACGAGAAGAGTGGCAAGAAGATTGAAGTTATGGTATACGGTGACGGTGCGTTCAAGGATCCGGCGGGCAAGATTTGGGAACTGGCAGATCCGATTGTTTCTCCGGCATATACCTCCGGTCTGGAAGGACAGCCGAACGAAGTAAAGCTGAAATACCTTGCAGACAATGAATTCCCGAATCTTGAGGGCGAGGAGCTGAAAGCAGCAATCTCCGAGTATATCAAGAATAAGGATAAGGACCTCGTTGGTAAGATGGCTTCTCAGGGTACGACCCCGCGTCGCCTGACGGATCTGATTGGTTCGCTCTGTGACCTGACCTCCGGTAGTGGTGATAAGGGAACACCGATTGTACTCGTACAGGGATACTTCGATAACTATACTGCATAAAAACGTGAAGGGACCGTTGCAACGGTCCCTTTTACTATGCTATTGCGCGGTGATAGTTTTTGTGGTAGCGCCGACGGTGAGGGTGTAGCTCTCACCGGATTCAAGTTCAGGATTGCTTAGGATGACTAGATTGTAGGGGAGTTCCGGGGTTTGGGCCAGGAGCACGTTGCCTTTGGAATCGGTCAGGGTGATTTCAGTTCCGGTGTTCTGGTTGCCGACGTTTACAGTGATGACGCCCTGTTCAGAGGAAGAGATGGTCTGTGCCATGCCTGCACCTCCGGTTGCGATGAAGGTAGCACCATTGATGACTGCGGTAGTGTCGTAGTCGAGGGATGCGGTGTCACCACGGTTCGGTCCGCAGATGGTAATATTGCCGCCGGAGATGGTAAGGCTTCCATTTGCATCGATGCCGTCACCGGAGGCCTGAATGTACAGGTTGCCACCGCTGATGGTTATGCTGCCATTGGAAGCACCCATGCCACCGAAGTTACCGCCAAATCCACCACCGAAATTGTTACCAAAACCACCGCCGAATCCTTTGTCAGGACGGCTTTGCATGTCACGGCTGGGCTTCAATTCCGAAGGAATACTCTCAAAACCATCGGGAAAATCAGAAAAGTCGCGGTTGTTTTTGTTGGCGGCAGGGTCATCGAATGTACCGCCTTTGGGTCCGCCAAAGTTATCGTTTCCACGGCCGCCGAATCCGCTGCCGTCGTTTCCTCCGGCGGCGTTCAATCCATCGTCGCTTGCGACAAGGTGGATGTCGCCTCCGCTGATGATAAGATCGAGTGCTTCAAGTGCTTCGTAACTTTCAGCAATGCTGATGTTGCCGGAAGTAACAGTAAGTGTGGCATCCGCGTGGATTCCGTCATCTCCAGCGGTGATTGCATATGTGCCACCATTGATGATGATGTCAGAATTAGAATGAATACTGTCATCGAAAGAATGGATCGTAAAATCTCCATTTGAAATCTG
>JAZNXH010000149.1:0-2207 GCA_045593785.1 Lachnospiraceae bacterium | reverse complement strand
GGAGGCCAAGCGGTCTTAGGAAGACAAGTTGCCCCCCCAACTCCTTGGCTCACAGAACGACATGGCTAGACCGACTTAGGATTTTTGAATCTGGCGGAGCAGGACTTAATGCAGAGAAACAAGAAGGAGTTTCACGGAATTCCGTTTGAGACGGATGGCGGGTATCCGGGCTGTGAGCGTGTGATGGTGCGCTTTGGTTCAGAGGAGAACTGCTACGGAGAAGATACGTTTCCGATTGCACGGATTAAGGTAATGCCGAAGAATGCGAAGTTTTCCGGCGAACTGGGCCATCGGGATTTCTTAGGTGCACTGATGAATCTCGGACTGGAACGTGACCGCATCGGGGATATCATTGTGAGCGGTAAGGAAGCCGAAGTGTTCTGCATACAGGAGATTGCGGCATTTATCATAGAGAAACTGGACCGGATTGCACACACCACGGTAGTGTGCGTGGATGTTTCGGATGAGCCGAGAGAAACACAGGCGGAACGTAGCTTTATCGAGCTGGTAAAGCCAGTGAGCTCAGAACGACTGGATGCAATCGTTGCCGCAGTGGCGGGGTGTTCCAGAAGCATGGCAGCAGAACTGATTCAGGCAGGAAAGGTTTATGTGAACCAGCGGCTCTGCGAGAGTAACAGTACACCGCTCAAACCGGAAGATGTGCTGACGATACGCGGGTATGGAAAGTACCGTTATGTAGGAGTAAATTATACCGGTCGGAAGGGGAAGCTGCATATTAAAGTGGAAAAATATGCGTGATGTGATAGCGCGTTTGCACTGGATTTCTTCGCAAAAGAGAAAATGCAGGAGAAAAAACTTGCCCAAAATAAAAATCGGGACTAAAGTTTTGCTAAGCATCTGCCGATAAAAACTATGAAGGCGATAACTGTCGCCGAAAATAATTTCAGCATCGCTTGACATAAACGATGCCGTCCACAAAATAAGTTGCACAAGGAATGTGCAGTGTACAAGATGTAGTTGCAAAAGGCGCACACAGCTTGATACGCAGAAAACGAGGTGACATATGGATATGAATACCATTAGTGGGGCATTTGCATACGAAAAGACCACCACAACAAAACTTGAAGAATCTTTAAACGTAACCGACAAGTCGGTTTCTTACGCAAAGTCGGTGGAGAACAAGACCGAAGAAGCGGCAGCAGTTGTATATCAGAAGTCGTCTAAGGATGCAGTGAAGAGCGCGAAAGCGGATCTTGACATCGTGAATCGGATGAAAGCTGATTTGCAGAAGCGTAAAGACCAGTTAAGAAGTCTGGTTGAGCAGATGCTGAACAAGCAGGGTAAGGCATTTACCGACGCGACTGACATGTGGGAGATGTTGCGCACCGGTAAGCTTGAGGTGGATCCAGCAACGGCACAGCAGGCACAGGCGGATATTGCAGAAGATGGTTACTGGGGCGTAGAGCAAACCTCCAACCGTCTGGTGGAGTTCGCAAAGGGTTTGGCAGGAAATGATGCTGCATATGCAGATGAACTTCTTGCAGCCATGAAGAAGGGATTTGAACAGGCGACCGGTGAATGGGGTGACAAGCTTCCGGACCTTTGCCAGAGAACCATCGAAGCAGCGGAGAAGAAGATGGTTGCATGGAGAGACGGCAAGGAAAACGTTCAGGAATAAAGAGAACAGATTGAGTTCTTCTTCCATAAGCAGAAAGAGAGCAGTGTTGCTCTCTTTCTTTTTTGGTCTGATTAATTCCGGTGCGAAGCGTGGAAAAAACTTAACAGGATTTGAATGAAAAAACGGTTGACAGAAAAAGGGGAACTGAATTATACTCTGCTCTATTAGAGGAAAAGTAGGTGGTTGATATGGCAATCAGAATTGGTATTTTAGGATACGGGAATCTGGGACGCGGTGTAGAGTGTGCCATCCGCCAGAACCCGGATATGGAACTGGTATTTGTTATGACTAGACGTGCGCCGGAGAAGGTTGAGATACAGACCAAGACGGCGAAGATATATCATATTTCGGAGCTGGAAGCAAGAAAGGACGAGGTGGATGTACTGATTCTCTGCGGTGGTAGCGCAACGGACCTTCCGAAGCAGACGCCGGAAGCAGCGGCTTACTATAATGTAGTGGACAGCTTTGATACGCATGCGAAGATTCCGGAGCATTTTGCAGCAGTAGATGCAGCAGCAAAGAAGGCAGGTAAGGTAGCAATGATATCGGTAGGCTGGGATCCGGGTCT
>JAZNXH010000148.1:0-2145 GCA_045593785.1 Lachnospiraceae bacterium | reverse complement strand
CTGTGTATCTATCGATAAACAGGTCTTCGGGGCTATGAATTCCTGTTCTCAAACGTTGCCACACTGATGTATTATACTAAACGGGTCCTTGTGTGTCAATCATTTTCTTTCCAAAAAATGCAATTCTTTCAGCATTAATCCGCATGCGGGAACAGTTGGACCCGCGGCGGTTCTATCGGTTGCTTCCAAGATGTCTTTTACCTTATCCGGTGTATATTTTCCGCGACCAACATCCATAAGGGTACCAACAATGATGCGGACCATATTATATAAAAAACCATTTCCGGTGATACGGACAATAATGTCTACGCCGTCACGGATGACCTGAATATCATAAATAGTTCGCACGGTAGTTGTGGCGGTAGTGTTTACGCTGCAGAAACTTCTGAAGTCATGAGTGCCTATCAGATGAAAGGCTGCTTCCTGCATTTTACTTGCATCAAGAGGCACATATGTAAAATATGCATAGCGCGTCTTTAGCGGGTCTGCAAATTCCTCACAATCAATGCGATACTCGTAAGTCTTAACAGTATCCGTTTTTCTTGGATGAAAGTCGGCAGGTACTTCTTCTGACTTCCGGATACGGATATCATCCGGCAACATCTGATTGAGTGCGTAGGAATACTTTTCTGCAGGAATTCCTGCATCACTGTCAAATACAGCCGCATTGCACATTGCATGCACGCCCGCATCGGTTCTGCTGGCACCAATCACCTCAATATTCTTTTGTAAAAGGGAAGAAAGAGCTTTATTAAGCTCTCCCTCTATGGTCTTCCCATTATTTTGGTACTGCCACCCATGATAATTCGTTCCGTCATAGGCGACCGTCAGCATAATTCTTTTCATTTATAATAGTCTTCCAATCACAATACAAGCAGCAAAATATACAAGCAGTACCAGATAAGCCATATAATCCTGCTTTTTATACACCAATGGTTTCATCTTGGTGCGGTGTTCACCGCCACGATAGCATCTGGCTTCCATCGCCATCGCAAGGTCATTAGCACGACGGAATGCCGAAATAAACAACGGTACCAGAAGCGGAACCATCGCCTTTGCCTTCTTAATCACATTACCGCTCTCAAAATCAGCACCACGCGCAATCTGCGCCTTCATGATTTTATCCGTTTCTTCTAATAAAATAGGAATAAAGCGCAACGCAATCGACATCATCATCGCAATCTCATGAACCGGTACTTTCAGCTTCTGAAGCGGTTTCATCAGGCTTTCCATACCGTCTGTTAAGTTATTCGGTGTAGTTGTCAAAGTCATTACCGAAGAACCGATAATCAAAAAAGAAAGACGGACTGCCATTGTAACGGCAAGTGCAAGACCTTCTTTGGTAATCTTCAGTTTCCAAATCTGAATCAGCGGCTCTCCCGGTGTCAAAAACAGATTAAATGCCACGGTAAGCAAAAGCAGAAACAGAATCGCTCTCATACCGCGTACCATGAATTTAAACGGTACATTGGATAACTTAATGCAGCTTGCCAAAAACAGTGCTGCAATCAAATATCCCCATACATTATCCACGCAGAAAAGCGAAATAATAAATAGTATTGTAGCAATCAGTTTTACTCTCGGATCCAACCTGTGAATCACAGAATCGGTCTGGTAATACTGACCAATTGTTATGTCTCGAATCATAATATTCCTTTCAAAATATCGGCTGCTGCCTCTTTAATTGTCGTTGCATCGTGTTCGATATTGAAGCCTTCTTCACGGAGTCTGTTCACGATATACGTTACCTGTGGCGCTGCGAGTCCGATTTTTTCCAATTCTTTATAATGGGCAAATACTGTCTTCGGATCATCATCGTACATAATCTGCCCTTTTTTCATTACGATAAGACGGTTTACAAAATTAGCCACATCTTCCATGCTGTGGGAAACCAGCACAACCGTAATACCGCTTTCTTCCTGTAATTTCTTAACCTGGGTAAGAATCTCGTCACGTCCTTTCGGGTCAAGTCCCGCGGTCGGCTCATCCAACACCAGAATCTCCGGCTTCATCGCAAGAACTCCTGCGATAGCCACACGTCTCTTCTGTCCGCCCGACAAATCAAACGGTGACTGATAAAACAGCTCATCATCGAGTCCTACCTGCTTCAGTGCCTGATATGCTCTAAGTTCGACTTCCTTCTTA
>JAZNXH010000147.1:0-9887 GCA_045593785.1 Lachnospiraceae bacterium | reverse complement strand
CTCTGAAAATGAAATGCAGAAATATATACACTTTCCGCAATATCACCAAGTGTAATCTCTTCCGTCAGATGATCTTCCATGTACGCAATCGCACTGTTGATTGCTTTTACCCATTCCATCGGTACCACTCCTTTCTTGATTGATTATACGTTACATAAGATTGGGATTCCTGTCTTTCTTTGCGCCGTTTTGTCCCTCTATCGCTGCCTTCGAATTTCCTCCATCCGCTGAAAATACGCTCTACGCTCCGCAGCCCTGCGTTCTTCCTCTTCGTCCTCTTCCTGTATCTCTTCTTCAAAGATTCCGAGCGCATGCCGCTTTCTAGCTTCCACATAGGCTGTAAACTGTTCCTCAAATCCCCTCGTCGTCAATCTGCCATCTTCAAAGCACAATTCACTCCTGTGGGCTTCTTTTGTAAACATACGCGGATACTCGTAGAAAACCAGCTCGTTTTCATTTTCGTAATAACGGTTCGGGTCTTCCTTATACTGTGTCACCCGGTTCCCGTCATATCCGAGCACAATCAAGGAATTGTTACCCGACTCGTTCAAACAAAACCGTTTCATAAAATAAGTATGATCTTCCGTCACACTGCGTTCCGGTTCATCTACCACCAGCCACACAACATCAAATCCTTTTTCTTTATACTCTCTGCGCAATGCTTCTATCTCTCGCACATTTGTTGATTTCGTTCCCAGTTCCAAGGCGGTCTTCCTGCCATCCTCCCAGGTAAACAGAAGCGGTGTATAGTGATGCGCCAGAACTTTCACCTCGATTGCGATATTATAATCCAATCCCGCAAAATGTTCATACAACTTTCTTCTTATCTCACGGAACATCCCACTACTCTTTTCGTATTCCAAGTAGTCACATTCCGTAGTATCCCGATGTGCAAAATATGGTTCTTTTATCTCTCCGTGACAATACTTCAAAACCGGATTCCTACACTCCGGATCCGGACAACGAAGTTCCCCCCGGTAACTTGCTTCACGGATTTTCTTTTCATAAAAATAATCTTCTGCGACTTCAAACGCGGTCAACTCTTCACTCTTCCATATTGCGTGTTCCATACGAATACTTTGCCTTTCCAACCCTTCCTGCTATCATAATACCATATTAGGCTACATCTGCCCACAACATATTTGCTCTGTTACAACCGATATATTCCCGTCGAACTGATGCTGTTCTTCACGAATCTTTCCTCTGTCTGTCCCGAAAATCTGCATTGACAGATAAAAAATGGTTGACTACAATACTCTTAGTGGACAACCATTTCTTTAGGAGAGTTAAGACATGAGATATGATGTAATCATTATCGGTGCGGGACCGGGCGGCATTTTTTCCGCGTACGAATTAGTTCAACAGAAGCCTGAACTTAAGGTTGCAGTTTTCGAGGCAGGTCACGCTCTGGACAAACGTCACTGCCCCATCGATGGAAACAAGGTAAAATCCTGTATCGGATGCAAAAGCTGTTCTATCATGAGCGGCTTTGGTGGTGCCGGCGCATTTTCGGACGGCAAATACAATATAACAAACGATTTTGGCGGCACCTTATATGAGTATATCGGCAAAGAGCAGGCGCTTGATCTGATGCGTTATGTAGATGACATTAATATGCGCTATGGCGGCGAAGGCACCAAGTTATACAGTACTGCAGGCTCCAAATTCAAAAAAGAATGCATGCAGCATGATTTACATCTTCTGAATGCATCCGTGCGCCATCTGGGAACTGATATCAATTATGTAGTCCTTGAAAATCTTTTTGCTGAATTGAAGGATAAAGTAGATTTCTTCTTTGACTCTCCCGTAGAAACCGTATCTGTTCTTGACGATGGTTATGAAATCAAGTGCAAAGATGCAACTTATAAGTGTAATCAGTGCATTATTTCTGTTGGCCGCATCGGCAGCAAATGGATGGAACGGGTGTGCAGCGAATTACAAATCCCTACCAAATCCAATCGTGTGGACATAGGCGTCCGCGTAGAGCTTCCTGCAGAAATCTTCTCACACCTGACAGACGAATTATACGAAAGTAAGATTGTATACCGGACTCCGAAATACGGTGACAGAGTGCGTACTTTCTGTATGAATCCCAAGGGAGCCGTCGTGAATGAAAATACAAACGGTATCATCACCGTAAACGGACACAGCTACGAAGATCCGGCAAAGCAGACCGAGAACACGAACTTTGCATTATTGGTTGCCAAACATTTCTCCGAGCCTTTTAAGGATTCCAACGGCTACGGCGAATCCATCGCCCGCTTAAGCAACATGCTGGGCGGTGGCGTTATCGTTCAGCGTTTTGGCGACTTGATTCGCGGCCAGCGTTCCAACCAGAACCGTATCGACGAAGCCTTTATCACACCGACCTTAAAAGCAACGCCCGGCGATTTAAGCCTTGTCCTTCCGAAACGTATTCTCGACGGAATCATCGAGATGATTTATGCCTTGGACAAAGTAGCACCCGGCACTGCAAACGATGACACCCTCCTCTATGGCGTAGAAGTAAAGTTCTATAACATGGAAGTAGACGTAAACGAAAAACTTGAAACCTGCTACGAAGGTCTCTACATCATCGGTGACGGAAGCGGCATTACCCACTCTCTGTCCCACGCCTCGGCAAGCGGTGTCCACGTTGCAAGAAATATTTTGGAAAAGATAAATTAATACTTAAGAGGGGTACGTTTTGTGCCCCTCTAAACATTAATCTAATCATATATTTCTCATTTTTCTTTGAAACGAGCAATCTACCACGCTTCTTTGCGATTCTTAATATCTTTTGCAAAAACCAGCTTGAACAAGGTTCGAATCAAAGGCTGGATAAAGAACAACTGTGTAAAGAATGCAAACGGAAAGTTGTAGCATACAAGCTCTAACCAATTTGCTAAAAGTGTAAACACGTCAAATCCGGCATAATACGGATAATAAATGATTGCTGCCAGAAAACTCATCGCAGGGCACATAAGACCTACCGTTGCGCATATAATTGCAGATTCGAACAACACCGGATGCGTCGTCTTCGGATCAAATACTTTGCAGGCAAGCTTAAAGGAACATGGACTTCCCATCACACATTCCAGTGTATATGCAAGACAGAACTCAAGCAGCACAACAGCCCATATCGGGAACAACTGTCCAAACATCATGACCCCGCCATTCAATCGGATTCCATCCAGAACACCGGTCGCGCCTTCCATCGACATAAAATACTCTCCGTTCACCACATACAAACTGTAAAACACATAGGAATGAACAGTAACAA
The DNA here is from genome assembly GCA_045593785.1 of Lachnospiraceae bacterium. Taxonomy (GTDB): domain Bacteria; phylum Bacillota; class Clostridia; order Lachnospirales; family Lachnospiraceae; genus SZUA-448. Next base: position 6,625 of record JAZNXH010000147.1, on the reverse strand, counting down.
TAACGGTCATAAGTGCGAATATCATTCGCTGAAATTGGTTTCTCGGCATAATAATCCTCCTTAGTGCACAAAAAAACACAAGTATCCGGGCGTAAATCAAATCAATGTACCGTAATCAGATTTACATGCCAGGGCAATACTTGTGTCGTTTTCGTCATTATTATATTTTCAACATCGCGAATTGTATCAAATATAATTTGAAAAAGTCAAGATAAAATTAATCCAAATATTTACCTACAGGAGAAGTATTATACTGTTTCTTAATTTCGATAACAACAGAACCGTCTGCTTGTGTTTCCTCTGAAAGGATTTTGTATTGTGTTTTATTTTTATCAAGCTGTTCCTTGTATCTTTTCACTTCTTCATTTACACATTTTATTGCGTAGTCACGTCCAAATTCCTCTTTTAGCATAAAATGTAATGTTTGTGTTATGCATGCTGCTTTTACTCGTTTCATTGTCTCTACCTCGCTTTACTTACTGGTTGATTGACTAAGTTCACGTAGAATATTTTAACGGAAAAAACATCGTTTCGTAAGCGAAATTTGATTGTTCTTGTGAATTTCGTCGTTTTTGCCATTGTGTCGGCAGGCCAAATCTAGCAATTTTGCACAAAACATTTTGACTCTTACATAAGCTAAAGAAAACCAGCGGCACAATACACCGCTGGTTGCAAAAACAGCATTATTTACTTACTAAAATCGTTCTGGCGAACTTTCAACTCCCACGCCTTAAGCTCTTCATACGGCTCCGCTCTTGCCAGCACAATCCGCTCTATCATTCCTTCAAACGGAGTAAACTTCTCCTGTACGATGGCAAACGCCTCTTTCAGTGCCTCAGGAGTTAACTTTACAGCAATCGCTGCATGCGGAACCCAGTGATTCGGCAAATAATTCCCCTTATTTCCAACCTCGGCATACTGTAACAGTCTTTCGTTTACCAACTTACAGGTATCCAGCAAAAATTCATTCACCAACGGACCAAGATAAATAACAAGAGGATTAAACACTCCAACATTTACAAACCGAATCGGAGTTTTACTCATCGTTGCCGCAATTTTCTCCATTTCGGAAAGCAGTGCTTCTTCGTTTTCACCAACAAGTCCGGAAACCGTCACATGCGGAGGAACGTTCTGTCGCTTCATATAATCGCACCCGGTCACCCTTGCAACTTCATCAATCATCTCCTGTATCTTAGCTTGCGATTCTTTATCAAATTCCAATGTCACTGCGTAATACATATCGATTGCACTCCTTTCCACCTAGCAGTAAACTCCCGGACCCGTTTCTGATTTCAAGCAGGTTACTCCTGAACATATCATTACAAAATATAAATCTGCTCTCTGAACTCTTTTTCCACTGCCCGGTACTCTTCTTCCGAAAACGTGCCGTTCTCCTTGATTTCTTTCAAGTATGCATCGCACAGTTCCTTCGCCTGCTCATGCTTTCCGGCTCTTACATAAGCACTCATCTTGCTGAAGTTAAACTTTCTTAGACACCAGTTGAACGTATCCGTTACAAACTCCGGCTTAGCAGCATATGCCTTTAGAAGACCCTCACACCAGTCGCAGAGCTCCATTGCTTCCTCATAAGTGCCAAAGTAACAATAGTGTGTAGTCAGGGTCTGAATCTGATGCGTAATGAGATCAAACAACAGTCGATTGTACTCTACCGCACTGTCCTTCATGGCATCAAAGCCTTTCTCGAAGAACACCAGCGACAGATTGATTTCCTCACGGATGCTGTGTCCTACCAAACTCGGAAGTACATTCACATGCTCTCTCGCATTATCGAAATCCTTCTTGTGGATGTAAATCCATGCAAGTGCATAATGCGCCTTGTTCACTTTCTTGGCATTATTACAATAACGGATTACATTGATGCCTTTTTTGATTCCGTCGTCTAAGATTGCCTTTGCTTTCTCCGGCTCACCGGACAAGAGCTGTTCCATATCAATGTAATAACTCAGTCCTGCTACGTTTTGCACATACTTAAGCACAATATCATAGTTCATCGGATTCTTGTTTGCTTCCTCTGCCAGATACTCACAAACCTTAAGCGCACTTCCGCCCGGATTTGAGACATCCTCATATTCTTTCATTTTTTCAAAGACCTTTTGCGAAATCTTATCATCCTGACTCTGAGCATGATATCCAAGAAGTGCATCCGTCGTAACATTTAACGTCTGTGCAATCGGTACAATCATAGAAACATCCGGAAGTCCAGCCTCCGACTCCCAGCGACTCACTGCCTGCGGGGTAACGCCCAACATTCCTGCCAGTTCTTCCTGTGTAAATCCTTTATTCTTTCTGAATGCTTTAATATTGGCTCCTAAATGATTCTCCATGTTCATTCTCCTTACTTGTTTGATCATACGGTTAATATCTCAATACTACTTCGAAAAATAAACTGCAGATTTATTTTGTAGCCTAAGTATATCTTGACACCTACCGAAAATCAAACAATGCACCCTTGAGAAAAAAACAACGGCACCCCGGCATACTCATCAGAGCACATCAATCTCGCTGCTTACTGAGCCTCATCCAACAAATATCTAATAAGCGGCGCAGCATACTCCGGTGAAGAAATGTCATAGGAGTTCTTTAAGGTATTGGCAACTTCCTCTGCCGGAGCGTCCGTGTTCTGATTCTTACTCAAAATACCGGACATCATCTTCATTATCAATCGGCTAAAAAACGACATCTTTTCATAGCAAAGTCCCGCCTGCATATAAAAATGCGGGACAGACTGCTGTTCGTCTGCCAAATTGAATTTCCATACTTCATCAATCTTCGCAGTGTCTTCGTTGGGCGTTCCGCCGGTTGCAAAGAGTACAAACTTTTTCGCTGTGCTTTCCGCAAACATTTCTTTTGCTTTCTTATATCCGTTTATCATACCTGCGTACAGTCCGCCGCCGTATACAATCACATCATACTGTGACATTTTCTCAACCGTTACTCCCTTAAAGTCCACAAGGTCACCCGCTACTTCCTTGGCGATTATCTCTGCATATCGCTTTGTAAAATCCGTCTTACTCTTGTAAGAAACTAAAATCTTCATCTGTTTTTCCTCCTAAATCATCTTTAAATTATCTTCAATCTGAATAATTGTCTGTATCGTCACCTGTAACTGCTCCTCGGAAACTCCGGCAAACATTCTCTGCAGAAGCACCATACTCATCTCGTTGTTCTTCTCACAAAACTCCAGACAATACGCCGTAAGCTCAATCCGCTGCTTTCTCTTATCCTGCTCATCCACAGTAATGCGAACAAATCCCTTCTTCTCCAGCTTCAACAGAATCTGCTTAACATTCTGGTGCGAGCTTCCCATAATTTCAGCCAGTTCTTTGACCGTGGGCGGTGATTTGCACAAGCTGATGCATATGATTGCAAAAAACTGTTTCCAACTGATTTCCTTCATGGTACTGTCCGCCATTGCTTGAAAACGGTTCTCGAAGGCACTCAACAACCCCAACAGGAAATAAGACGATTCCACACCGGTAAAATCCACTTTGTCACTTCGGATTACTTCCTTTAAGTTCACGCTACCCTCCTATAGGTAATATATTACTTTTTCTATAAGGTAACATATTACCTATTGTTTGTCAATAAAAAAGAGCGGATTTCACTCCGCCCTTTCGTTCATCCTATTTTATTTTTCTTTATATTATGGACAATACTTGCAACACCTGCGACAAAGAAACATCCGCCGCCGATCTGCAACCCTGTAAATGCACCGTTTAACATACCGCTGTAGAATGTGCTTGTTTCCGAAAACTCAGCGACTGCGTTAATCTTCATAAGCAACTCCGGCAAATTGCATAATGCCAATCCTGCAAAGATCACCCATAACATCTTAATATTGTTTTTCAGGGTTTTTATTATCGATGCAAGCCGGAGAATTATTTTTTCGTCTTCTATCTCTTCCCCGTTCAGTAGTGTTGCCACGCTAACACCCAACACCTTACACAACTCCGGTATAATCCCGATATCCGGCATGCTTTTTCCGTTCTCCCACTTTGACACAGCTTTATTGGTAACCCCAAGCATATCCGCCAGCTGTTGTTGTGTAATTCCTTTTTCTTTTCTTTTTTCAGAAATTAGTTTGCCAATCTTTTGTTGTTCCATGTTGATCTCCTCCGAATAAATTCTTATCAACACATATCATAATAAGACTTCTATCAATTTGGCAATCTACCAGCGGTAGAACTATGTATTTTACCGAAAAAACCTATAACACAACCGATTCGCCATTCTTACATATCTGCGTCAGGCATCCGTCCTTGATACGATACGCTTCACCGTATACCGTCTCCACACCATCCTCAAGCACAAGATAGCTTCCGTCATTCAATGCTAAAAACTCATGGCCCATACTATCGGAATATGTAATGTCCTCCACCATCCGAAGTCCATCCAGCATCACGGTTCTAAGGTACTGAAAATGCGGGAATATATTCACCTTCGTCAGACCAAGTCCGGGAATCCAGCGCTGATAATCCGGGTCAATCGCTTCTCCTTCCAATTCAGGACTCGCGTACACTATCTCGGCACTGTTCATGGAACCCGCACTCAATGCCAACAAAATCCCCTGATAACTTTCCAATTTTTCTTTTAAGTTCAACTTCTTCATGAATGCATTTTGTGTCGGAACATGCCCGCCTGCCAGAATGATTGCATCCATCTCGTCCAATCGTTCCAACACGGCTTCATTTCGGTCATCACACATTTCAAACGAAGAGACACTCAACCCACTCAGCTGAAACGCTTCACCAAAGCAATAATACACGCTGTCATTCATCACATAGTCATCCGGAGAAGCGCAGAACAGCAGTACCTTCGCATTGTCTTTCCACATTGACTTTATCTTATCCAACTGACCGTTTTCCGCCATTAGTGTAGACGGTATCCATTTTCCATCTATATTAACAGAACCGCCAAGTGTACTTGCCAATACTGCCTTCATATCCTACCTCCCTTTTGCAATCTGATGAACAATCTCTGAAAAGCCTTCTGAATCCGATTCTAATAAACCGTGTGTCATATTTTCCATAATAAACATCTGTTTATACGGAGCATTTACTTCTTCGAAATATTCCTGTGCCAGCTTATAATTCGTCTGATAATCCATATCGCCATTAATATTATAGAGCGGCACTTGATAATCCACTCTGCCTTTCAGTGAAAAAGCTGCAAATTCATCCGAAGTACAGAAATCTGAATAAACACCCATGTCAGTATTCAAGTAGTTTTTCCAATCAAGGATGGAATAGTTCGGATTAAATATCATTGTCCAAATCGTATTATAATCCGTACCGTTTACCATCATATCATAGCCGTATTTCTGCATTATCGTGTTTTTAATAGAGAAATGTTCCATAGAAGCATTGTTTGGCGTTAGTTGATTTACCAGGCTTAACATTTCTTCGTCATCATGTGCCCACAAGAATGCTTCCTGTTTGAATGCTTCTTCATTTTCTAATATATCAACCAGTTGGCCTGTTCCGATAAAACACTCATAATACTCAGGATATTCCAGAACCAGATTTGCTCCGTAAATACTTCCCCAAGAGTGTCCGAGAAGAGTCAATTTGTCCTTCGAAAGATAATCCAATACAAACTCCGTAACTTCCTTGCCGTCCGTCAAAAACAGTTCTTTCGTCAGCACAATACTATTTTGCTCCGGACTATAACTCTTTCCGCAATTTCGTTGGTCCCATGTTACTACCGTATATACATCAGCCCATTTTCTTGTAAATGCATAATCCATTTGACTGGTTGCTGACCCGGGACCTCCGTGTAAATATATTAGTACCGGATTATCTATGTCTTCCCCATAAATGTTAATCCATTGCTTTGTGCCGTTCACATCAATATACATTGATTCATTAATGCCCCCATCCGGAGTTTTGCTATAAACTGCTTTTCCAACTGCTCTGGTCAAGAAAAACAATACGATTATGCTAACAACAGCAACTGCTATGTATTTAATGATTTTTAGTAGTTTCTTTCTCATTCTTTTACAACATCTCCCACAAGACTTCTTTCTGCTCTATGCCGAACAATAAAATCTTCCACAGCGAATCTACTGCATAAGGTCCATAGACCTGCATGTATGAGATATGCATCTGCATCGCCCCTTGAAATAGTAAGTCATACTCTTCCCGACAGATTTCGTCCTCGCCAAAATATCCTCTCAGAAAACTTTGGGCCAAATCAAAGCGATATTTCATCTCTTCCGTATCATGGTTGAAATCAACAAACTGCATGATAAACGGCCAGCCAAGATCCAGATAACGGCTTCCAACACCGGCATCATCCAAATCGATGAATACAACCTCACCGTTTTTTCTTAACATTGTATTATGTGGACTAATATCGGTATGGACAAAGCACTGGTCAAGCAATTCAAAATCCGGAAGTGCATCCAAAATCGCATCAAATTCTTTTACAAAACTGTGCTTTCTAAACCAATCGTAAAAACGGTCTTTGCTCTGCGTAAAAGGAGAGTTCACATCGTAACCCCGAAGATTGTGCAGTTTTCTAGCTGCTTGACCAATCTTGTATTCATCCTCCGGCGTCTCCTCCATTTCCCTTCCGTCGATAAATTCCATCAGGTAAAACCAAT
>JAZNXH010000146.1:0-3089 GCA_045593785.1 Lachnospiraceae bacterium | reverse complement strand
AGCGATTCGTCTGAAGTCTCTTGCAGAGGCAGAAGGTATCGACAAGAAGGCAGAAGCAATGAAGAAGTACGGCGAAGCTGCAGTTATCGAGATGATTATGGCTGCACTTCCGGAGATTGCAAAGAATGTGGCAGAGCCGCTTAGTAAAGTGGATAAGATTACCATGTACGGCGAAGGAAACAGTGCAAAACTGTTGTCTGATATCGTTAACGGCACCACTCAGGTTACCGAAGGAATCAGCGCAGGCATGGGCATTGATATTAAGAGCCTTATCATGGGTGCTCTTGGTGGTAAGATGGCAGCAGATAACAGTGCTCCCGTCGTAGTGGTACAGCCGGCGAAGGAAGCAGAATGCAACCATGAGGCTGCATGCACACAGGATGAACAGTAAAAACCATTAAAACAAAAGGAGTATCGTTCTTATGAACGATACTCCTTAATTATTATTTTACGCGATAGATATCTTATTTTGCCTGCTCGAGAGCGAGGGTTACGGTTGTGATATCACAAACCTCAGCCGGTCCGTAGTACTGGATTGCACCCGGATACTTAAAGCAGGTCTCTAATGCCCACTGTTCACGGTGTGCTTCGAAGTACTTGAACGGAGCGCCGTCTAATTCTACGAGAGCTTTCTTGATAACCGGCTTATCTTCGCCGTGTCTTCTCTCGATGTTCATCATCTTGGTGATCGGCATACCGCCTGCTACCCACTCATTTGCCGGTGCGGAGAGGTTGGAAACCTTGGAAAGGTATCCGTTGTAACCGTACTGGATGAGCATAAATGCGTTGTAACCCAAAGAATAACAGTAGTCAGAGTCAAAGTTGGACGGGAATGCACATCTTCCTTCATATCCTAAGAAGTGGTGAAGGGTGCTGAATTTGCCCTTGTAAGTGCCTGCTGCTTTTCTTGCTGCCAGCTTGTCTGCTACGAGAGAGGAGAACAGCTTCTCAGACTCAATCAGGGATACCTGTACGTTACCGTGCGGATCTCTGTCTAAGAATAACTGTTGCTGGATAGCCTGCGGAAGAATTGCGAATACTTCCATGGATTCCTTGGTCAAGCCTTTTTCAATAAATGCATACTTCTCTTCCCAGGACTTCAGTGCATTGAATGCATCTGCTTTGCTGCCTGCGAGAAGCTCGTTGATTTCCTGAATCAGTACGGAGAATTCCGGAACGAATTCGACAACGCCTTCCGGGATAACTGCGATACCGAAGTTCATGCCTTTAGCTGCTCTTGCTTCTACGGAATCAGCGATGTAATCAGCGATTGCAGAGAGGGACATCTTCTTTGCTGCAACTTCTTCGGAGATTAAGCAGATGTTCGGCTGGGTCTCAAGTGCACATTCGAGAGCAACGTGAGAAGCGGAACGGCCCATAACCTTGATGAAGTGCCAGTACTTCTTAGCGGAATTACAGTCTCTTGCGATGTTACCGATGATTTCGCTGTAAGTCTTAGTAGCGGTATCAAAACCAAAGGAGCACTCGATGTCTTCGTTCTTGAGGTCACCGTCGATGGTCTTCGGGCAGCCGATTACCTGTACGCCGGTGTTGTTTGCTGCAAAGTACTCAGCGAGGATACCTGCATTGGTGTTGGAGTCGTCACCACCGATGATAACGATCGCGGTGATGCCATGCTTCTTACAAACTTCTGCAGCGATAGCAAACTGCTCGTTGGTCTCGAGCTTGGTTCTGCCGGAACCGATGATATCGAAACCACCGGTATTTCTGAACTGATCAACGTATTCATCGGTCAATACGATGTAATCGTCTTCAATCAGTCCGCTCGGGCCACCCTTGAAACCGTATAATTCGTTTTCTTTGTTGGTTGCCTTCAGTGCATCGTACAGACCGCAAACAACGTTGTGTCCGCCCGGTGCCTGTCCGCCGGAAAGGATAACACCAACGATCTGCTTCTTTGCTGCGGAGGTGTTAGCGCCCTTCTGGAAGGTGATTTCCTTCTTACCATAGGTGTTCGGGAAAAGTGCTTTGATCTTTTCCTGGTCAGCAACACTCTGAGTTTCTGCGCCTTCTTTTACACAAATATCAGCAATGCCGTTTCTCAGCATGCCGGGAAGCTTCGGAGAATACTCATATCTTGCTTTCTGTAAAGGTGAAATACTCATAACTAAATCTCCTTATTATTAATAATAATCATTCTGCATTATTCTAATATATTTTTTGGGTAAAGTAAAGATAATAGAATGATTTATGGCAAGTTTTTATCATTGACCAGTGAGGGAGTTTTGAGATTGCCGTAGAAGGTGTCGAAATTTGAAACACGAATTTCCTTGTATTTCCAACAAGTGCAATGTAAAATGTTGTAAAAACGCACAGGAGGTAATTTATTGGGAAAAGCAGATGTCGTATTAAAGCAATGGCTGAAGAATAAGGAGAGATTTGCAGATTTATTTAATGCAGTCGTCTTTGATGGAGAACAAGTGATAAAACCAGAAGAACTGGAAGAGATTAATAGTGAGTCGGACATTGTGCTAGAGAATGCAGATAGCGAGGAGATGGATACAGAAGCTGAGACAACGAAGAAAATGTCCGATAGGGCAGGAACGCTTTGGCATCGGACGGAACAAAGATTCCGCGATCTCGTGATGCGTTGGAAAGGAGAAGCGGAACTTGCAGTGCTTGCACTAGAGAATCAGGAAAAAATTCATTACGCCATGCCGGTACGTGGGATGTTGTACGATGCGCTTTCCTACACAGACCAGATGCGGTTAATATGGGGAAAACTATCAGAGGAAGAAAAGAAGAATGTAGATGCGAATGAGTTTTTCGCACGCTTTCGTAAGCGGGACAAACTCTGTCCGGTGATAACTATTATCTTTTACTATGGAGAAGAGGAGTGGGACGGTGCGATACAACTCTATGAATTGTTTGATGTAGAAGACAGGGGATTGGTATGTATTCTGGAAAAGTATGTTTCGAATTATAAGATGAATCTGATTGAAGTAAAAAACATTGAAGATGTTACAAAGTACAAAAGCGATTTAAAGTCGGAGGCCAAGCGGTCTTAGGAAGACAAGTTGCCCCCCCAACTCCTTGGCTCACAGAACGACATGGCTACGATCCGACTT
>JAZNXH010000145.1:0-10948 GCA_045593785.1 Lachnospiraceae bacterium | reverse complement strand
GTAATCAGTATTAAGAATCCGGCAGCAGGTTGTATTAAGGTGCCGGCGGTCGGAGAAATTATTCAGGATGATCCTGCAGCTCTCGGGAAGATAGAAATTACAACAGTATGAACAGGAGCAGTATAAGTTTAGTAAAAACTTGTACTGCTCTTTTCTTGTGATATAATTGTGTGTGAATGGTTGGGAAGAACGTAACAGAAGGGATAGGATTTATGCAGGAAACAGTCAGAAAAAAGCCGTTGTGGTGTCGGATGACGAAGTGGTGTTGCATAGGGGTTTTAGGACTTGTTGGTGCCGTGATGTTGTTGGCAGCGATTTTATGGGGCAATGAAGTATTGACGATTCTCAGTATGAAGGAACTGCGTCCGGCGGTGGCAGAACATCATGACGGTGCAGTGTATTACATGGATGTACGAGGCGGGTTTTATCTGGATGATCTGTTGAAACAGGGTGGTGTCAAAAGCGAAAAAGAACTGGCAAATTTTCTGATTGCTAAGATTACCAAAGGATTTGTGAACGAACTTGAGCTTGCGGCACCGGAATTTGGCTGTGCCGCCTTTACTGCAACCACAACCGGTGGGGATGCTTTGTTTGCAAGAAATTATGATTTTTATGAGACGAATACCTGTATTGTAAGGACACATGCACGAAAAGGACGTCATGCGACAATCTCTACGACCGATTTGTCGTTTGCCGGAAAACAACTAAAAGACGGCGTTCAGGGAATCGCTGATAAGGTATTGTGTTTGACGGCTCCGTATATCACCTTGGACGGTATTAATGATGCGGGCGTAAGCTGTTGCATTAATATGAGTTATCAGGGTGGCGGAGAAGGCGGTACAGCAAAGGCAACGAACCAGAATACGGAGAAACCGGACATGACTTCTACGTTGATGCTGCGGATGATTCTGGATTACGCAGACAATCTTGAGGAAGCAGTTGAGATTGCACAGAGCTATGATTTGCATGACTCTGCAAGCGAGTCATTCCATTACATGGTGGCAGATGCAAGCGGAAGAAGTGCAATCTTAGAGTGGGTTTGCGGAGATGATAATACGGACAATGACGGAAGTAAACGAGAGTTGGTTGTGACGTACAGCGATGCGGACGAGCAGATTGGAGAAGCGGAAGGCAGTGCGGATTATCAGTGGATGACGAACTTTATTATCCAGCCGGGATATTATCAGTCGGATAAGCAAAAGCCGGGCTATGACCGGTATGAGCACATTTACGAAGTGTTAAATGTAAGCGGCGGTGTCGTGCAGGATGAGTGGGAAGCCATGAACCTGCTCGGACAGATTGCACGGCGAACCTGGAAACCGGTTCGAAATGCCTATACTCCGCACAGTGTCGTATATAATCTGACAGACAAATCGGTGCTTTGGGTGTCCAACGAGAATTATGAGGATGAAACGGCAATCTTCGAGTTTCGAGTAAAATAACTGTGAATGTATGTAAACGCTACAGGCTGAAGGGTTGAACTGTAGCGTTTTTGTGTCCCGGCAGTGTGGATTTTCAGGCGTGCATTCCGGTGACGTATGATTGTTTACAGGATTCCGTCCTTTTTCTTGTCAAAAGCAGGATTGATATAATAAAAGTTTTTGCCGCTCATGGAATCCTTTGTCATCTCGAGTGCTTCGCCGAATCGCTGGAAATGCACGATTTCTCTTGCGCGTAAGAATTTCAACGGCGCAATTACATCAGGGTCATCAATTACGCGAAGAAGATTGTCATAGACCGTGCGGGCTTTTTGCTCTGCTGCGAGGTTTTCAAACAAGTCTGTAATCGGGTCACCTTTGGACTGGAATTCCAGAGAAGTGAAGGGGATTGCAGCCGCGGCCTGTGGCCAGACACCTTTGGTGTGGTCAATATAGTAAGCATCGAATCCTGCTCGCTTGACATCTTCTTCTGATAAATCCCGCGTGAGCTGGTATACCATGGAACAGATAATCTCCATATGATTCAGCTCCTCTACGCCGATGTCAGTCAGGAGTCCGCCGACCTGTTTTACCGGCATGGCGTAACGCTGGGACAGATAGCGCATACTGGCGGATAATTCACCGTCCGGACCACCGTACTGGCTCATGATGAGGCGGGCGGTATCGGGATTCGTGTTTTTGATTTTTACCGGAAATTGCAGTCTTTTTTCGTAAGCAAACATTAGATACACGCTCCTTCCCATGGCATCGGGCCTTCTGCCCAGCCGTATTGTGTTCGGTCGCAATCACCACTGACCATGGATGTCTGTGTCAGGGGATAATAGTCTCCGGCAAATTCAGATAGAAGATCAAGCCGTTGCTCCAGTAGCTGATAGAACAAAGCAAGTCCTTTCTGACAGTTTGGATGTGTGTCCAGATAGAGCGTCAGGTCGTTGATTGCAAAACTGATTGCGGCGAGAGAACTCATTGTCTCCTCGCGCCCGGTTTGCGCCGGGTCACCACAGCCACAGTTGGTCTTGCAGCTGCATTTTCCACTGGGGGCTTTGTGAAACGTCAGGTTCAGACAAGGGAAGATGGTTCCCTCTTCCAATGCAGTGTGCAAATCATAAGGTTCGCACCATTCCTGTTTTGGGACACTTGCCATAGCAAGGTGCTCCGCGCAAGTAGAAAGATTGTTTGAAGCCATATGATACCTCCTAAAAAACAGTTTTTTTGCGACAGTAATATTTTGTGCAATCCGATAGAAAGTAAAACGGTGATATCTTGGAATATAGATGACAGAATTATCTAAAAATATTAGGATAACACATTGTAGAAAATGAAATTTTTCGTTATTATGTACCTATAGAATAATCAAATTTATATTTTGAGATAAATAGAAGGGAGCATCTTATGAGTTTGAAAAAAGTATTTGAGCCGTATTTTAAGATTGGTACTTCGGTATCCAGATTCAATATGCAGTCTGATGAGGCGAAGCAGGAACTGGTGAAGCACTACAGCAGCATCACAGGAGAGAATGACATGAAACCGATGTTTATGCTGGATGAAGAGACCACCTTGAGTGATCCGGCAAAGTATGACAAAGCAGCTGCATTAAAGTTTGACACAGCAATTCCATATCTTGAGTTTGCAAAGAAGAACGGTATTGCCCTTCGCGGACATACTTTGATATGGCACAACCAGACCTCCATCTGGTTCTTCAAGAAAGATTACCAGAATGACTGGGAAGCTCCGAATGCTGACCGTGAGACGATGCTGGCACGTATGGAAAACTATATCAAAGGTGTGCTGGAGTTCGTGCAGACAAACTACCCGGGTGTTATCTATGCATGGGATGTTGTAAATGAGGCAATTGACGATGCAGATGAAGAAGGCTGGAGAGTAAAATCCCCGTGGCGCCAGATTGTCGGCGAGGATTTCCTCTATCATGCATTCCGTTTCGCAAAGAAGTATGCGGCAAAGGATGTAAAGCTGTTCTACAATGACTATAATGCCTTCAATCCTGTGAAGAGAGATAAAATTTGCAATCTGATTTTGAAGCCGCTCATAGAAGAGAAAGTAATTGACGGTATGGGTATGCAGGGACACCTTGTATTAGGAGACAGCAGTTTGCAGGAGATTGAAGAGGCGTTACATAAATACGGTTCTTTTGGTCTGGATATCCATGTGACAGAACTGGATGTTCACTGTACTGACGCTTCCGCAGAGGGACAGAAGGTTCTGGCTGATTACTACAAGGACCTGTTCCGTATCTACCTGAATGCAAAGAAGAACGGCCTTGCAAATCTGACCTGTGTAACTTTCTGGGGCATGAAGGACGATGAGAGCTGGCTGACCGGATTCCGTAAGGAAAGAAGTTATCCGTTGCTGTTTGGCGATAAGTATGAGCAGAAGCAGGCATACGATGCAGTGGTGAGCCTTGTGGATGAGATGTAAATGATATTTGGAAGGTTTGCAGAAGCAAACGATGGAGACGAAGCGATGAAGCAACCAAAATGGCTGGATGATGCCGTATTTTATGAAATATATCCGCAATCATTTTGTGATACCAATGCGGATGGCATCGGAGATTTTCAAGGTATTATTGATAAACTGGATTACATTCAGGAAACCGGATTTAATGCTATCTGGATGAATCCGTGCTTTGACTCACCGTTTGGTGATGCGGGATATGATGTGGCAGATTATTATAAGGCGGCACCGCGTTATGGAACCAATGAGGATTTGAAGCGTTTGTTTGAGGAAGTACATAAGCGGCAGATGCATATCCTGTTGGATCTGGTGCCGGGGCATACGTCCACCGAACACAGATGGTTCAAGGAGTCCATAAAACCGGAAAAGAATGAATTCACAGACCGGTATGTCTGGACGGACAGTATCTGGGAGTCTCCGGAAGGGATGGGGTCTCTTCGCGGGATTTCCGATCGCGACGGTTCCTGTGCTTGTAATTTCTTTTCCCACCAGCCGGCGTTGAATTACGGATATTATGAGAGAACAAAATCCTGGCAGCAGGCACCGGAGGACGAAGGTCCGCAGGCAACCCTGGAAGAAATGAAAAACGTCATGCGTTTCTGGCTTACAATGGGTTGTGACGGTTTCCGCGTAGACATGGCAGGGTCTTTGGTAAAAAATGATCCGGAAAGCAAAGGTACGATAACCCTCTGGCAGAATGTAATGGGATTTTTGGAAGATGAATTTCCGGAAGCTGCGATGGTGTCCGAATGGGGCGAACCGGACAAGGCTTTACTGGGCGGATTCCATATGGACTTTTTGCTGCACTTCGGACCGTCACATTATAATGATTTGTTCCGTTGTGAGCATCCGTTCTTTGCTTCGGAAGGAGAAGGAGATGCAGCAGCCTTTGTTGAGAAGTATCTGGAAAGCCGAAAGAAAGCCGGAAAAGAAGGCCTTATCTGTATCCCGTCCGGAAATCATGATATGGACCGTTTGGCAAAATATTTGGATGGTGACAACCTGAAATTGGCATTTTTGTTCCTGCTTACGATGCCGGGAGCACCGTTTGTATACTATGGCGATGAGATTGGTATGCGCCATGTGGAGAATCTGACTTCGGTAGAAGGCGGATATAACCGTACCGGTGCCCGTTCCCCGATGCAATGGGATGATGGCGTGAATGCAGGATTCAGTGCAGCGGCAAAAGAACTTCTCTATGTACCGATTGATCCGGACAAGAACCGGCCGACCGTGAAAGCGCAGATGGCAGAGCCGTATTCGCTCTATGATACGATTAAGAGTTTAATTGCATTGAGAAAACGCCACAGTGCTTTGTCAAACCGGGCTGAAGTGAAATTTATTTATGCGGAAAAAGATTCCTATCCGTTAGCGTATCTTCGTTATGATGAAATTGAAAAATTGTTGGTAATTATTAATCCGGCAGATCGTACGGTGTCTTTCCCATGTGATTTGACTTTAGGAGAACCGGTAGAGTTTTTTGGAGAATCAGGATTTGTTGACGTGAAAGATGGCGTCATAACGCTCAGCGGAAAGAAGGGCGTGATTGTTGAAGTTGAGTAGGTTCGGTGATTTGTTCTTAGTATGGAGGCAAGTATGAAGATATTATTTATTGGCGGAACCGGAACCATTAGTACCGCAATTACGAAGAAATTAGCAGCTACCGAGCATGAATTATATCTGTTGAACCGCGGTACCCGCAATGCAGAACTTCCGGAAGGTGTAAAGTTTATCATTGCAGATATTAATAAAGAAGCTGAGGCGGCGAAGGCTCTGGAAGGTATGAGTTTTGATGTGGTCTGTGACTTCATCGGATTCGTCCCTGCACAGTTGGAGAGAGACTTCCGTCTGTTCAACGGCAAGACGAAACAGTTCATGTACATCAGCTCTGCATCGGCATATGCAAAACCAGTGAGAGATTATGTGATTACAGAAGGCACAGCACTTGCCAATCCTTACTGGGAGTATTCGAGGAATAAGATTGCCTGCGAAGATTATCTGATGAAGATGTATCGTGAGAACGGTTTTCCGGTGACGATTATCCGTCCGAGTCATACTTACTGCGAACGTGAGGTGCCGGCAGGTGTGCACGGAAAGAACGGCAGTTGGCAAGTGATTAAACGTATGCTGGAAGGTAAGCCGGTTCTGGTACAAGGTGATGGCACAACGCTTTGGACGATGACAGACAGCAGGGATTTTGCCAATGCATTTATCGGACTGATGGGAAATCCGCATGCAATCGGCGAAGCATACCAGATTACGAATGACGAGTCCCTGACTTGGAACCAGATTTACCAGACAATTGCAAATCACCTGAATGTGGAGTATAAGCCGTACTATGTATCAAGCGAGTTCCTCAGTGCAGTAAGTCCGAAGGAGTATGATTATTATGGCGGACTGCTTGGGGACAAGTCGAATACGGTGGTGTTTGATAACAGCAAGGTAAAGCGTGCAGTACCGGGTTTTGCACCGTCGATTCGTTTTGAAGAAGGTGTGGCAAGAACACTTGACTATGTATTGAGTCATAAGGAATGTCAGAAGGATGATCCGGAGTTCGACGCATGGAGTGATAAGGTGATTGATGCGCTGGAGAGTGCGAAGAAAAACGTATTAGGATAATATAGTTATTTAAGATGTGAGAAGGGATTGGCGTATCGCCAATCCCTTTCGTTTATAGTTGTGATATGTAATCAACGAGTGATTCAGTGAGAAATTGAATGTTGTCTTCGCGGCAGTGCGTATCAAACGGGGTATGGATTCTAGCGCAATATAGTCCAAGCGGTGAGCGCTTGAGCGCACATACGCCGATACCTTTACGGAAATAAATCTGATCCGAAGGGAACATCATCGGAAGCATTTTACGCGCGTGATATTTGATGTCCTTTTCGGAGGCATGTTTCTGCAGCGTATCGATAAGTGCCTGATAGTGAGATTCTTTTCTGGCTTTTTTCTTTGCCATGGTAACCAGATGCTGACCGTCACCAACACAATCAAAATTGATTAGAATCTTGTTCTTCTTTGCACTTTTATGCTTGTTTGCAAAAAAGTCAGAACCAAGTAGTCCTTTTTCTTCGTTGTCAAAGTAAACCGCACAAACTTTGTTCCGAAATTCCGGTTCCAGTGTTTCCAGAATGCGTGTGATGGTGATGGTACCGGATGTGTTATCGTTTGCAGTATGCGGATTCTTGAAACCGAACATAAGCTGGATCAGAAGAAGAATCATTGCACCTAAAAATGCAAAATATCCAATCACAGGAGAATCACTGATTAACATAGCACAGTAACTGACAATGCCTGCAAGCAAAATAACAACGACTACAATCAGAACCTGTGTCAGCAGGAAAAGAAACGGATTTGTAGGCGCCATGAAATTCGGAACAGGAGAAAGTGCACAGGTGTCATAGTGCGCGCCGATGACTATCTTTGACTCATCCGGATTACCGACAATAATGTTTCTGGTTCGGAATA
Organism: Lachnospiraceae bacterium; assembly: GCA_045593785.1. GTDB lineage: Bacteria > Bacillota > Clostridia > Lachnospirales > Lachnospiraceae > SZUA-448. The sequence continues at coordinate 3,569 of JAZNXH010000145.1, read as the reverse complement.
TGCCCTTGCCTTTTGTTTGTAATTGGATGTCCTGTTCGCTATAGCCTGCCTTGATAAGACGGGAAGAAAGATAATCTGCAAACTTGTCTTTTTCTTTATTGGATTTTCGCGTCTGAAACAATTGAAGTATTTCATCTTGCATAATAAAATGCCCCCTCATATGTACTATAAGCCGAATTATAGTATACAAGGGGGAGCGTGTCAATTTATCAAGAAAATATTATGCAGTAAGGTTGTTAGTCTGAATCTTGTGAATGAAGAAGTGATTCATTAAAAACAGTAAGAAGTTTTTCTGCATAGATGCGCGCTTGTGGCGACATAGAACACAGCATTGTAACCAGATCATTGTCCGGTGCAAGGGGAGAAACTCCGTTGACGATATAATCGGTAGTTACATTGAGTGTAGCGGCAATCCTACGTAAGGTAGGGATAGTCATGCTCTTTCTGCCTTTTTCAATGTCGGCTAAAAACTGTACGGATATATCGGCAAGTTCTGAGAATTTTTCCCGTGTATATCCTCTTTTTTTACGAAGTTCGGTGATGCGCAGACCGACTTCAAGATTCCTGTTGTCCATTTCTGTTACTCCTTCCACAACAGGCATTAGTATATCCTAAATGAAATAATCAATAAAACATCTATTGAAGTTGACGAAGCATTTTTATTGAAGTACAATACTATTCTATAAGTATAGCGTATGAAATCAACAAGTAAAGTTAAGAAAATATATAGGTAAAAGAAGGTCTGTAGGCAAGCCAATCGGAGTGATGGGGATGAGATAACTTGACTTACAGACCTTGTTATTTTATAGTTAAAGTATTCGATGGTATGAAGAAAATATATCAGAAAAGAGGATTGTATTTATGAACGAAGTATATGAATTCTTAAAGAAATGCGGAACTTATTATCTTGCAACGGTAGAGGGTGACCAGCCGCGTGTGCGTCCGTTTGGAACCGTGAATCTGTTTGAAGGAAAACTCTACATCCAGACCGGAAAAGTAAAACCGGTCTCCAAGCAGATGCAGGCCAATCCCAAAGCTGAGATTTGTGCATTTGACGGTGCAAGCGGTACTTGGCTTCGTGTAGCGGCAACAATGGTAAGAGATGATCGTATCGAAGCAAAAGAAAGTATGCTTGAAGCATATCCGAATCTTCGTGCGATGTATTCACCGACCGATGATAATACCGAAACTTTGTATCTGAAGGATGCAGTGGCAACATTTTCATCGTTTGGCGGTGCACCGAGAACAATTGAGTTCTAATATGACGGGTAGATTGGTCTGAGTACTGTGATCAGAGAAGAACAATTAGTAAAAAAGAAGCGGCAGAGTGTATCTGCCGCTTTTTCATATCATCATTATGAATTATCTGTTCAGAATCAGCTTGGTCAGTTCAACCGGATCAACAATCTTGCCATCCTTATAAACACGCATGTTACCGGAAGCGATTTCGTCGATAAGAATAACTTCGTCGTTGTTGTAACCGAACTCGAACTTGATATCCCAAAGATCAAGGCCGATGGACTTCAAGTCATCTGCAACAATCTTGGTAATCTTAAGGGTCTGCTCCTTCATGCTCTCGAACATAGCCGGAGTCATGATGCCGAGTGCTGCGAGGCCTTCACCGGTTACAAGCGGATCGCCAAGTGCATCGTTCTTGAAAGTACATTCTACATAACCGCCATCAAGTACGGTACCGTCCTGAATGTATTCGCCGTATCTACGGATGAAACTACCGGTAGCTACGAGACGGCAGATAACTTCAAGACCGTGACCAAATACCTTGCCCGGAAGAACTTCCATGGTAGCGTTCTCAACATCTGCACTTACGTAGTGGGTCTTGATGCCGGCTTTCTTAAGAAGCTCAAAATAGTGAATGGAAGTCTGCAGGTTTGCCTTACCGATACCTTCGATGGTAAGTCCTACGGAATTCTCACCGGGATCGAAAACGCCGTCTTTGCCGGTGCAGTCATCCTTGAACTTCAGCATTACATTGCCGTTGTCAAGCTTAAATACGTCTTTGGTCTTTCCTTCATAAACCTTTGTCATTGTATCTCCTCTTTCCGCGCCGTACGGCTGAACAATCCCAGAATCCGCACTGAGCTGCAATTTAGTCAAAAATAAAAACTACGGTATCTAATTTATCACAGTTTCTGCCACTTGCAAAGATTTTTTTGTAATAAAAATGAAAAAAATTATAGAGTTTCTTTCGGCAAAATGACGAAAGCAGGAAAGATGAATAGATTTTACCAAGATGAAACAAACTAGAAAGACAAAAGTATATGGTACCTGCATGGAAAAGATATGTCGGGAAAGCGTAAACAAAGCTGCAGGGATAAGAGGGAGAATGAGATGAGTCATCAGAAAAAGAATCTGTCAGAGAAGAAGCACCATGAGCTGACTCCGGCTGCGATTGTAATCGGGGTTTTGATTTCGATACTGTTTGGAGCCGCCAATGCATATCTCGGATTGAAGGTAGGACTTACAATCTCTGCATCAATTCCCGCCGCAGTCATGTCACTTGGCGTTATGCGGGGGATTTTGCGTCGTAGTTCTTTGCTGGAAAGCAATATTGTGCAAACAATTGGTTCTGCAGGTGAATCGGTTGCAGCAGGGGTTATTTTTACCGTACCGGCATTGTTTTTATGGGCAGAAGAAGGACGCATGGCACCGCCAAGTATATGGGAGATTACACTGATTGCCCTGATTGGCGGAATTCTCGGAGTTTTTTTTATGGTTCCGCTTCGAAAAGCATTGATTGTAAAAGAACAAGAGGGACTTCCTTACCCGGAAGGAACTGCCTGTGCACAGGTATTGTTGTCGGCAGAGAAGGAAGGGGCTCATTCCGGGAAATTGTTTTTAGGAGTCGGTATCGGTGCTGCTATCAAGTTCTTTCTGGATGGTTTAAAGGTGTTTCCGGGAGAGGTGACATGGAGAATCCGGGGATATTATGGGGAAGCCGGAACACAGGTGTATCCTGCAGTTATGAGTGTTGGCTATATTTGCGGACCGAGAATCTCGGCATACATGTTAGCAGGCGGGATTCTAAGCTGGTTGGTGTTGATTCCGTTGATTGTATTTTTCGGACAGGATGTTACCCTGTATCCGGCAACGGTAAGTGTTGCGGAATTGTACCGGACAGGTGGTGCGGGAGCAATCTGGAATATGTATATCCGCTATATTGGGGCAGGGGCATTGGCCGCCGCGGGAATTTTAAGCCTGCTCCGCTCAATTCCATTGATTTTTGGTGCTTTCCGCGATACGGTTCGGGGAGCAAACGTTGGGGAGGATAGCGGAGAAAAAGAACTGCCGATTTTGTTTATCAGCAGCGGGATTTTGGTCATGATTCTTTTGGTATGGTTGGCACCGTCGATTCCGGTGAATTTTACCGGCGCATTGATTGTGGTCGTGTTTGGTTTTTTCTTTGCTACCGTATCGTCCCGCTTGGTCGGTCTGGTAGGAAGTAGCAATAATCCTGCCTCCGGTATGGTAATTGCAACCCTTTTGATAGCGACTGTCTTGTTGAAGCTGACCGGACAACATGGGATGAATGGGATGCATGCTGCAATGGC
>JAZNXH010000144.1:0-22063 GCA_045593785.1 Lachnospiraceae bacterium | reverse complement strand
TGCCTGCGTCGTGCCGGACTGTGGGAGAAGGTAGAACGTCTGGAGAAAAAGGAAGACACTTATATCACACAGGTGTTTGACGAAGGCGGTATCCAGTTATCAGGCGGTGAAGTGCAGAAACTTCTGCTGGCGCGTTCTATCTACAAGGAGAGCAGTCTGCTGGTGCTGGATGAGCCGACATCGGCATTGGACCCGTTGGCGGAAAGCAGGATATATGAGGAATACAATGCCTTATCGCGGGAGAAAACGTCGTTGTTTATCTCGCACCGGCTTGCCAGTACGAAGTTCTGTAACCGGATTCTGTTTATGGAAAATGGTCAACTGGTGGAGTCCGGCTCGCATGAGGAATTGATGCGGCTTGGCGGAAAGTATAAGGAAGTGTTTGACATTCAGAGTCATTATTACAGGGATGAGGAGGTGGAAGGAGATGAAGTATAGCGGAACGATACGAAAAGTGCTGTCACTGGTAAGAAAACTAAGACCCGGGCACATTACGCTGATTGTAATTACTAAGCTGATATCGACCTTCCGTACCTTCCTTCCGATTGTGTACGGCAGCCGGATACTGGATATGCTGTTGCAGAAGTTCGGATTTGAAGCAGTGATGCGGACAGCACTTGAGATGCTGGTACTGGAAGGGGTATTTGGCCTGATTCACTGGGGCATGGAGAAGTTGATCGGTATCAATCAGCGCGCCCTGTCCATGAAGATACAGCAGATGATCTGCGAAAAGACATTGGACATCGACTATGACATTTTGGAAAAGAAGGAAACACTGGAGCTGATCAGTAAAGCAGAGAACGGAATGACTTCGCATGGAGATATTACGCATTTTTGTAATAATCTTGCACGCTTTATCGAAAATATCTGCAGTGCGGTATATGCGCTGGTGCTGTTGATTCCGTTGTTTCTTCCGACCATATATGAGGGGGAGAGCAGGCTGGCACTCCTGTTGAACCGTGGGTACAGTGTACTCTTCCTGGTTGCAGTTGCAGGACTGTGTCTCTACGGAACTACTATGGTGAATAAACGGCGCGCTAAAGCACAGCAGGATAGTTTTGAGCAGATAGTTACGAGTAACCGGTTTTTCAGTTATTTTTACTCCATGGTGTTTGATTACGCGCAGGGTAAGTATATCCGTCTGTATAAGCTGCAACCGCTGATTACAACGGAGAGTGACAAGTGTTCTGCCTTCATGGAGGCGGAAGCGAGGAAACTGACGAAGAGACTTGTGAAGACCGATTTTGTGCACAGCATCTGTTCTTTCTTCTTACAGTACTCGAGTTATCTATATGTCGGCTTGAAGGCGGTGTATTCTTTGATTAGTGTCGGCAACACACTGCGTTATATCTCGGCGTATGCGAATATTGCCGGCAGTATTGGTACATTATTCGATGTCTATATCAACATTGACATCCAGAGTAAATATCTTGCGTATTTTTATGATTATATGGAGATTGAAAACAAGCGTTACGAGGGAACCCTTCCGGTGGAAAAACGGGATGATAATGAGTTTGTAATCGAGTTTAAGGATGTGTCCTTCCGTTATCCGAACACGGACGAGTATGTATTGTCCCATGTAAATACGAAGATAAGTCTTGGCAGTAAGACTGCGGTTGTTGGACCGAACGGAGCCGGGAAAACTACCTTTATCAAGTTGTTTTGCCGTTTGTACGACCCGACGGAGGGCGAGATACTGCTGAACGGAATCAATATACAGTTGTACGATTATGAAGAATATGTCGGATTGCTTTCTGTAGTGTTTCAGGATTTTAAGCTCTTTTCCGGAAGTCTTGCGGAGAATGTAGCGGGAACAGCAGCATATGATTCAGAGAGAGTACGGAATTGTCTGATTCGTGCCGGATTTGAAAAACGTCTTGCGGATATGCCGCAGAGTATCGAGACGAACATCTATCAGATGGAGGAAAACGGTATCGAGATTTCCGGCGGTGAAGCACAGAAGATTGTGATTGCTAGAGCACTCTACAAGGATGTTCCCTACGTCATCCTCGACGAGCCGACTTCAGCGCTTGACCCGGTATCGGAGTTCGAGATATACCGGCATTTTGATGAATTGGTAAAGGATAAGACATCCATCTATATCTCGCACCGTATGTCGAGCTGCAGGTTCTGTGATACGATTTATGTGTTTGATGAAGGAAAGATTGTGCAGTCCGGCAGTCACGATACCCTGATGCAGGAGCCGGAAGGACTGTATCACCAGATGTGGACAGCACAGGCGCAGTATTATACCGCGTAAGGAAAAAAGTGAAAAAGCTTGAAAAAATATCGCTGAAATGACAGAAAAGGAATGTGCATTTTTTAAATGTATGATATAATTAAAGTGCTTTTGTTGGACAGGTTTCGTGATGCCGGTTCACAGGCACGCAACCGGAGCGGGCAGAAGAAAGAGAAGGATTCTGCGAATTCGGAATATTATTTTTAGGGAGTGTACATGATGGAAAAATTCTTCAAACTCAATGAACGCGGTACGACCGTGAGGATTGAGATGACGGCGGGTATTACCACTTTCTTTGCAATGGTATATATCCTCATGGTAAACGCTAACATGTTTGCCAACCCGTTTGGAGATGGCACCAATGTATTGGGTGTATCTTATGGTGCTATCTACATTGCAACTGCGATTTCTGCAGTAGTAGGAACCGTGTTAATTGGTCTTCTTGCGAACCTTCCGCTCGCTCAGGCAAGTGGTATGGGTCTGAACGCATTTGCTGTTTACACCGTATGTGTTGGCTTTGGTTTTACTTATGCGAACGCTATGGTAATGATTCTTATTGATGGTATTGTTTTCGTTCTGCTTACTTTAACCGGTCTCAGAAAGAAGATTTTCGCAGCGATTCCGGTTACCGTACGTTCTGCTATCTCTGCGGGTATTGGTTTATTCATCGCATTCCTCGGCCTTCAGAACGCAGGTATCGTTGTAGCAGATTCCTCTACCGGTGTTACCCTTGGCTCGTTTAACTTGATGACCAAGACCTGGGGCGATATTATGCCGATGGTAGTTACCATTGCGGCTTTCTTTATCATCGTTATTCTTGCAAAGAAGAATGTTCGTGGTGCAGTTCTTTGGGGTATCCTTGCAGGTATGGGTCTTTACTATGTACTCGGACTTACCGTTCCGGGATTCTATGCAAACCTTGGTATTTCTATGTCCAGTCCGTTTGCAGCATTTAAGGAGTTTGGTACTCAGGCACTTGGCAAAGTGTTTACCGAAGGCTTTGATTTTTCTGCATACGTTGCAGCAAACGGTAGTGTGAACCTTGTATTCACCATCGTTGCAACCGCTCTTGCATTCTGTATGGTAGATATGTTCGATACCCTTGGTACGCTCTTCGCAGCGTGTGACCGCGGTAACCTCTTAGAGAACGACGAGATTCCGAATGTAAACAAGGCGATGATGGCAGATGCAATTGCGACCACCACCGGTGCAATTTGCGGTACCTCTACCGTTACTACTTTCGTTGAGTCTACTGCAGGTGTTGCAGAAGGAGGCCGTACCGGTCTTACTTCCATTTTCACCGCAGCATGCTTTGCTATCGCAATGTTCTTTAGCCCGATTGCTCAGTTGATTCCAAGCTGTGCAACCGCTGCTGCATTGATTTATGTTGGTGTTCTGATGATGAGTGCTCTGAAGAGAATTGACTGGGTATCTCTGGAATCCGCAGTTCCTGCATTCCTTACCATGGCGATGATGCCGTTCACCTACAATATTTCTTACGGTATCGCATTTGGTCTTCTTGCATATCTTGTAATCAGTCTCTTCACCGGTAAGGCAAAAGAGATTAAGATCTGGACCTGGGTTATCACCATTCTGTTCGCATTGATGCTTCTGTTGACGCACTAATTGCGGGTAGCTACGGGGACTGCTGTATGGCAGTCCCTTTTTTATTTTGCAGTTTCTTATACAAAAGTGTGAGATATATTGTATTTGTCATTACGTTCAGTTATCATCAAATCAGTCAGATGTATACAGGAGGTTTTACATATGGAGAAGTGGCAAAGATTGAAATATCAACCGAATTTACCGTTAGGAAAAGACGGGCAGAGAGTGACTGCCTGCGCAGAGCATGTAGCGTTTTCCAAGAATGCTGCCAAGGAGGGTATGGTACTTTTAAAGAACGAGAATAACGTACTTCCGTTTGCAAAAGGCGTGAAGCTTGCGCTGTTCGGTAAGGCGACCGTTGATTATGTGAAGGGCGGTGGCGGAAGCGGTGATGTTACAGTAAGTGGCGTTACCAACTTGTACGAGGGCTTCAAGAAGCAGTCCGATGTTACTGTGTTTGAAGAACTGGTCGCTTATTATCAGAAGGATATTGATGCACAGTATGCCAAGGGTGTTGCACCGGGCATGACAAGAGAGCCGGAACTCCCGGATGCATTGCTTGCTAAGGCAAGGGCATTTACGGATACGGCGGTTATTTCCATCTGTCGTTTTTCCGGTGAAGGCTGGGATAGAAAATGTACTCTGGAGAATAATCCGGAGGAATTATCAAAGTCCGGTATGGAACCGAAGGAAGACTCCGTGTTTGAACGCGGCGATTTTTATCTGACGAATGCCGAGACGGCAATGGTTGAGAAGGTGAAGGGTGCATTCCCGAAGGTTGTTGTCGTGATGAATGTCGGCGGTATGGTAGATACGCAGTGGTTCAAGGAAGATACTGCAATTGATGCTGTCCTGATGGCATGGCAGGGCGGTATGGAAGGCGGCACGGCTGCCGCTGAACTTCTGATGGGCATCGGAACGCCATCCGGTAAGCTGTCGGATACCTTTGCAAAGGAACTTACCGATTATCCGTCTACCGAAGGGTTCCACGAGTCAGAGTATTTTGTACATTATACGGAGGACATCTATGTAGGTTACCGCTATTTTGAGACGATTCCGGGAGCGAAGGAAAAGGTCAACTATCCGTTTGGTTTTGGTCTGTCTTATACGGATTTTGAAATCGAACTTGTAAAAGCAGAAGAACTGACAGAGGAGATTCAGCTGCAGGTTCGCGTAACCAATACAGGAGCATATGCCGGTAAAGAAGTCGTACAGGTTTATGTGGAGGCTCCACAGGGTAAATTGATGAAACCTGCAAAAGTTTTGGCAGCATTTCAAAAGACCCGCTTGTTACAACCGGGTGACACACAGCTCCTTAATATTGTATTTCCGGTACGCGTATTTTCTTCGTATGATGACCTGGGGAAAGTACAGAAGTCAGCATGGCTTCTTGAAAAGGGAGAGTATTTCTTCCATGTAGGTAATTCCGTAAGAGACACCAGGAAGTGGGATGATTTCTGTTATGTATTGGCAGAGGATAAGATTGTCGAGCAGGTGTCGGAGAAGTTAAAGCCGAACGCACTTGCAAAGCGTTTGTTATCCGATGGAACATATGAAGAACTGGAGACGTTTGAACGTCCCGAAGAAGTGCTTCCTCAGGCTCGTATGGCATGCGATAAGAATGATGGTCTGATGCCGGATATCCGTGCACAGAAAGGCTTTATCGGTTGGAGACACCGTCTTTCCGGTGTGCCGCTTCTGATCGATGTGGCAGAAGGAAAACTCACAATGGATGAGTTTGTTGCCTCGCTGACGGATGAAGAACTTGCAGACCTCCTAGGTGGTCAGCCGAATACCGGTGTTGCGAATACCTTTGGTTTTGGCAATAATCCGTATCATGGTATCCCGAATGCAATGACGGCAGACGGTCCGGCAGGCCTTCGTATTCTAAAGGAATGTGGCGTCTGTACGACAGCATTCCCGTGCTCTACGATGCTTGCATGTTCCTGGGATCCTGAGCTGGTGTTCAAGGTGGGTGAGACGGCAGCTAAGGAAGTAAAAGAGAACAACATTGCTATCTGGCTGACTCCGGCAATTAACATTCACAGAAGTCCGCTTTGCGGAAGAAACTTTGAATACTATTCAGAAGATCCGTTCCTCGCGGGTAAGCTGGCGGCGGCAATGGTAAAAGGTATCCAGTCACAGCATATCTCACCGTCAGTGAAGCATTTTGCATTTAATAATAAAGAGACGAACCGTCGTAACAGTGATTCACGAGTGTCAGAGCGTGCAGCACGTGAAATATATCTGAAGGCATTTGAGATTATTGTAAAAGAAGCTGACCCGTGGTGTATCATGTCGTCCTATAATCTTGTAAACGGTGTACGCACTTCTGAGAGCAGGGAATTGCTCGAAGATATCCTGCGCGACGAATGGGGCTTCCATGGTGTTGTGACAACGGACTGGTGGAACTACGGAGAACAGTATCTTGAGATCAAAGCCGGTAATGACATAAAGATGGGTCGCGGGTACATGGAAGTATTGCTTGAGGCACTGAAATCCGGTGCAGTCAGCAGAGAAGAGATGGAAATCTGTGGCAAGCGTATCTTAGAGTTATTGCTGAAATTCGATTAGTATATTATTCCGTATGAACTTCGGAAGAATACGGATAGTAAGATAACATATTTTCAGAATGGAGACAATATGAGCTTTAAGAATTGGGCATCCACCCCGCCAATGGGGTGGAACAGCTATGATTATTATAACACTTCGGTAACGGAAGAAGATGTGAAGCGTAATGCCGACTATATGGCGAAGTACCTGAAGCCGTATGGCTGGGAATATGTTGTAGTAGATATCGAGTGGTATGCCTGCCATGAACCGCGTTGCAATGATGAGGAACAGTATGTGTCCTTTGGAGAAGTGGCAATGGATGAATATTCCCGATTGATACCGTCTACGGTAAGATTCCCATCTGCAGCAGACGGCAAGGGATTCAAGCCACTGGCAGACTATGTGCACAGTCTGGGGTTAAAATTTGGTATTCATATCATGCGTGGCATTCCCCGAATCGCGGCACATCTGCATACCAAGGTACTCGGAACCGACCTGACGGCAGACAAGATTGCCAATCATAACTCCATCTGTTGGTGGAATCCGGATATGTATGGTGTGCGTACGCACAAACCGGAAGCCCAGCTATATTATGATTCTATTTTTGCACTGTATGCGGAGTGGGGCGTGGACTTTATCAAATGCGATGATATCTGCCGTATGGATGCACCATCAGCAAAAGAAGAGACCCGTATGTTGCATCGTGCCATTGAAAAGTGTGGTCGTCCGATGGTATTGAGCCTGTCTCCGGGAGCTGCCAAGATAGAAGAAGCGAAGCTTTATGAACAGACTGCGAATATGTGGCGTATTACCGATGATTTCTGGGATGATTGGAAACTGCTTTACAACATGTTTGAACGGTGTGAAGTATGGGAGAAGCAGGTAGAACCGGGAAATTTCCCGGACTGCGATATGCTGACTATCGGAAAGCTTGGTAAATGGCATTTCGGAGAGAGAGATTGCCGCTTCACGGAAGATGAGGTCATTACGATGCTGTCACTCTGGTCTATCTTCAAATCCCCAATGATGATTGGGGCAGAACTTCCGAAACTCACCGATAGAGAATTGGAACTCCTGACCAACCAAGATGTCCTTGCCCTGCTCGGATTATCTACACAGGCAAGACAGTTAGTGCGCGACAAGAAGCACGCCATCTGGATGAATATCGGAGAGAACGGAGAGAAATATATTGTCATGTTCAATCTCTCGGAGGAAGAGCTGGAATTGAGTGTAGAACTGAACAGCATTGAGAAGTACGGTGTTGAAGCAATGTACTGTACGCCGATAACCGCGAATGCTGCAACCGAGCTTTGGACAAAAGAAACATACGAAGTAAAGTGCGGGGTGCTTACTGCAAGTATAAGACCACATGCGGCAAAGTTGTATAGAATTTAATAAAGAATATTGGTAAAAAAGAGTTGCCAGTCGGCAACTCTTTTGCTTATTACAATTTGTATTGTTCTCTATACTTTTGGAATCTCTTTTTGAATTCTTCATTCTCCATCGTCTTAATCGAATTCAGATATTCGTGCGTATCAAAGCTGTTTTGTGCAACCTCGATCATGGCTACGGCGATGTTCGAACAGTGATCAGAAATACGTGAGTAGTTTGTCAAAAGGTCAGAGAGTACGAAGCCAAGTTCAATCGTACAGTTACCATGCTGCAGTCGACGAATGTGATTTGCCTTAACCGTAGCAATCAGTTCATCAATTACCTGTTCGAGCGGTTCAACATTGGTTGCCTGCTCCAGATTGCCACTGACGAAGGAATCTACCGTAATAGTAAGAATGTTCTGAATTGCATCGGAAAGAACAGCAATTTCCGCAGTGGCATCCGCCGAGAAAGAAATATCTTTGTCATTTATTTCTTTTGCAGACTTCAAGATGTTAACTGCATGGTCACCAAGACGCTCGAAATCGCCAATCGTATGAAGCAGGGTGGAAATTTCTTTACTGTCACTCATGGACAATGCATTAGAAGAAAGCTTTACGAGGTAGGTACCAAGCTTGTCTTCGTAACGGTCAAGCAAATCTTCTTCCTCGATTACCTGATCATATAATTTGTTGTCGAATTCTTTCAGTAATTGTACGGCGTTCAATACAGTAGTTTTGGAGAGCTTTGCCATCTCTACCGTACGGTTGTGACATTCGGAGAGTGCAACAGAAGGTGTCTTTAACAAACGCTCGTCGATAAAGGTAACTTCCTGCTTCTCTGCCTTGCCGCCATCCTTGATTGCCTTTTCTGCAAAGGTAACAAGGTGTTTTTGGAACGGGAAGATAAGCGCGGTTGTAAAGATGTTGAAAATACTGTGGCAGGCAGCAATACCAACCTGATCAATCGGATCTACAAGGAATTCTAACGGGAAGAATATCTGTGCAACAAAGTAGATAACCAGTACTGTAATGGTACCTATCATATTGAAGGTAATATGTACAACAGAAACACGTTTTGCATTCTTGTTAACACCGATACTGGAAATCAGAGCGGTAACACAGGTACCGATGTTCTGACCCATGATAATCGGAATCGCCATCTCATAGGTGATGCTACCGGTCAGTGCAAGTGCCTGCAGGATACCGACAGAAGCAGCGGAACTCTGAATCAGACCGGTAAATACAGCACCGATGATAACACCGAGAAGCGGGTTCGTGAAAGCAGTCAACAGGCTTGTAAATTCCGGCATATCTGCCAACGGACTTACTGCGTCACTCATCAGGGTCATACCGGACATCAGGATAGCGAAACCGACGAAGATAGCACCAAGGTCTTTCTTGGATGCTTTTTTTGCCATCATGATAAAGGCAATACCGATGAGCGCGATAATCGGAGCAAAACTCGTGGGCTTTAACATCTTAATAAAGAAGCTGTCGCCTTCGATGCCACTCATACTGAGAATCCAAGCGGTCAGTGTTGTACCGACATTGGAACCCATGATAAGGCTGACAGTCTGGGAGAGCTTCATAACGCCCGAGTTAACAAGACCTACCAGCATAACGGTCATAGCAGAGGAGGACTGGATAGCAATTGTGATACCTGCACCGAGTGCCATGCCCTTAAGCGGGTTGGAGGTCATCTTTTTCAGAACTTTTTCCAGCTTACCGCCGGCCATCTTTTCGAGGCCTGCCGACATAACATGCATACCATAAAGGAAGAATGCAAGACCGCCGGCTAATGTGATGAAATTAAAAATGTTCATAATGTTCTCCGTTGTTTTTCATTGTGAGTTCATTCGATATAGGGTGTCAGATAAGGAATAAAACAAATATCCGAACATAACCGATTGTATCAGAAAAAGCAAGAAAACGCAATGCAGAATATGTAAGATATGGCTGTATTTTAGCAATATCGTGAAAAAACTTTGGTAAAATATTGCCCCTGTGTAATTAAGTGGAGTTGTTGCGGTTTGCGATTGACTAATGTGTAAAAATGGACTAAACTTTTTGTGTGCTGATTTGTACAATAAGTAGTTTGGAGGTTTACAGAATGGCAGATTTATATATGAGGTTTCCGGGTGGTCGTGCACGTGTACTGACCTTGAGTTATGATGATGGGGTACAACAGGATAAGAAGCTGATGGAGATTCTGAACCGTCATGCTCTGAAGTGTACTTTTAACATCAGCAGCGGCCTGTATGCGCCGGAAGGTACGGTATATGAGGAAGGGCGAATTCATCGCAGAATGACGAAAAGTGAGGCGCTTGCGCTTTATACTGACAGTGGACATGAGATAGCGGTACATGGTCTGACTCATCCTTGGTTAGAGAAGCTTCCGCTTCCGGTTTGTGTAAGAGAGGTAATAGAGGATCGTGAGAATTTAGAAGCAGAGTACGGTGGTACGGTACGTGGTATGGCGTATCCGTATGGAACCTTCAATGATGATGTAGTATCTGTACTGCACAATTGCGGTATTTGCTATTCCAGAACAGTACATTCGACCGAGCGTTTTGATATTCCGACTGATTGGTTAAGACTTCCGGCGACCTGTCATCATGATAATCCGCGATTGATGGAGCTTGCGAAGAATTTCTTAGAGCAGCCGTCTTGGGGCGCGCCGTGGATGTTCTATCTTTGGGGACACAGCTATGAGTTCGAAGCGAAAAACAATTGGAATGTCATCGAAGAATTTGCTGAGTATATGAGCGGACGTGAGGAAATATGGTATGCGACTAACATTGAGATTTATGATTATGTAAAGGCATATAAGCAGTTGAACTTTAATGCGGCCATGACCTATGTGGAGAATCCGACTGCGTATGAGCTTTGGTTTGAGACAGAGGGCAAGCTGTATAACGTAAAGCCGGGGGAGAGTCTGAAGCTTGTATAGATAAAACGGGATGCATGGAATAATATAGGGATATAAGTTTGCATGAACTTATATCCTTATTTTTCTTATTGCGGTCTTTTGTGGAACGAGTTAATATAGGAAATGATGAAAAAACAGAAAGAGATGGTTAATATATGAATGTCATTAGTAGTGTATTGGAACTTATCGGGAATACTCCGTTGATCCAACCGAAAAATTTTTGCGTAAAGACAGGGGTTAATGAGGTTAACCTGCTTGCCAAATTAGAATATCTGAATCCTGCCGGTTCGGTAAAGGACAGAGTCGGGATAGCTATGATAGAGGATGCGGAAAACAAAGGGTTGATTCAACCCGGTGCGACTTTGATTGAACCGACATCCGGAAATACCGGCATTGGTATTGCGATGGCAGCAGCAGTAAAAGGATATCATGCGATTCTGACACTTCCGGAAACGATGAGTGCAGAGCGCAGAGCACTGTTAAAAGCGTATGGGGCAGAGCTGGTATTAACAGAAGGCAGCAAAGGATTAAAGGGGGCAATCGAAAAAGCAGAAGAGCTGCAACGTTCTATCCCGGGCTCCCTGATTCTCGGACAGTTTGAGAATCCTGCGAATCCGATGGCACATCGTAAAGCGACCGGTCCGGAGATTTGGCGTGACACGGATGGTAAAGTCGATATCTTTGTCGCAGGGGTCGGAACCGGTGGTACAATCAGCGGAATCGGACTGTATCTGAAAGAACAGAATCCCTCCGTGCAGGTAGTTGCGGTAGAACCGGCCGGCAGTGCAGTATTGTCCGGCAAGCCTGCTGGGGCACACGGCTTGCAGGGAATCGGTGCCGGTTTTGTACCGGAGTCCTTGGATACCGGGGTTTATGATGAGGTATTGGCAATTACAGAAGAAGAGGCGTATGAAGCGGGCAGAACATTTGCCCATACCGAGGGCATTCTGACCGGTATTACCTCAGGAGCAGCACTGGCAGCAGCAGTAAAACTTAGTAAACGCGCTGAGAATAAGGGAAAATGCATCGTGGTATTGCTTCCGGATTCGGGTGACCGTTATCTGTCTACGCCACTGTATAGTGAAGAATAGGAAAACAAAAGAGAGAAGGATGCTCGCGGATGTATTTTGTGAGCATCTTTTTTGTTGTGCACATTGCTCTGTTTATGTTTTGCGAAAAGAAATTAACGATAAACATTAAAAATAAGTTGACAAACATAAAAACAGCTGCTACAATTACGCTATCAGCTGAAATGTATTTCGCCAATAACCTGTACAGGTACATGGAAAAGTAAATTGAAGATGAAAAGGAGAGATGAGGATATGGATCTTGAAAGATTAAATGTAAAGGCAAAACGTTATATGGGGCTTAGTGTCATATTGATGGTTGGTTTTTTTCTTTATTTTCTGGCAGTAGAGATACAGATGTTTTTGGGAAGGGATTTTGATTCGCCGGCAATGATTTTTTCTTTCTGCTCGAGCATCGTACTGACGATAATCATCGTATTAAGCAATGTAAATGCGATTTGGATGTTTTATCTGCTGCGGAAAGGTGAAACGCCGTTTCAGATGGCAGTTGTGAAGCGACTGAGGGTTATCAGCGGATTGTTAATTGCAGTCGAGCCGTTACAATTTGTATTTGAGCGAATTATGAACAGCTTAAATATGCATTATACGCACATGGAAATAGGTGATGTTGTTGTATACGGTACGAAAACATATACTTCCTTTGGTGGTGTTTTCTTGATTTTAGGTGGTGTCGTAGCATGCATCTCGATTGCATTTGAGTACGGTGTGGTATTACAGACACAGGCAGATGAGACATTATAATCAGAAAGGCGGGGATGAAAGATGGCAATTATATTAAGACTCGACCGTGTGATGGCGGATAGAAAGATATCCCTGAATGATCTGGCAGCCCGGGTAGGAATCGCGAATGTGAATCTGTCTAAGATTAAGACAGGAAAAATAAGCGCAATCCGTTTTTCGACCCTGGAAGCAATTTGTGATGTGCTTGACTGCCAGCCGGGGGATATATTGGAATATAAAAGAGAAGAAAACTAACCCAAGAGTACATCCGATATCAGCATGATGCAGAAACCGACCAATAGCGCATAGGTTGCCCCGCGTTCACTGCCGTGGGCATGAGTCTCAGGTATCATCTCGTCGCTAATGACGTAGAGCATAGTTCCACCGGCAAATGCCAGTGCGAACGGAAGAATGGCAGAAGCAACGCTGACGGTCAGGTATCCGAGTAGTGTACCGATAACTTCAATCAGACCGGTTGCCATCGCGCAGAAGAAGGTTTTGCGTGTAGAAACACCGGCAGTGAGCATCGGAGCGATGATGACCATACCTTCCGGGATATTCTGCAGTGCAATACCGCCGGCAATTAACAGAGCTTCTGCATCATTGCCGGAACCAAAGCCAACACCGGCCGCAATACCTTCGGGAAAGTTATGGATAGCAATTGCCATGACAAACAGAAGGACTTTACTAAGATTTGCATTTTTATTATGGTCTTCAATGTCCGGACCAAGCAGGTTATGCAGATGGGGAGTCAGTTTGTCAATCAGGTTCAAACTTGCTGCCCCGGCGAAGATACCGGCGACGGTGATGATAAGACCATATTTTCCGCCGTATTCCACGGAGGGAAGAATCAGACCGAGTACTGCGGCAGCTAACATGACGCCGGCAGCAAAGGCAAGTACGATATCACTGAATCGATGTGAAATTTTTTTGAATAAAAATCCGATGATTGCGCCGATGACGGTTGCGCCACCGACACCGAGTGCAGTAAGTAGTACGAGTTTCATAAATGCCTCCTGTTCTTATATGATGAGGGCGATACTAATAATATATGCAAAACAGTAAAAAATGAAACAGCTGTAAACGATTGTAAGACACAAAGTTTACAGCTGTTATTTTATGAGATAATTATTCCGAAAGCAAGCTTATTCTTCTGATTTTTTGCACTTGCAACTGAGGATCAGGTTTACAATGATACCAAGAATCAGTGCACATGCGATAGCAGTGATGGTAACCTTGCCAAAGCTTAAGGACAGACCGCCGATACCTGCGATGAGGATAGAAGAAACTACGAAGAGGTTCTTGTTCTCACCAAGGTCAACCTGCTGAATCATCTTAAGACCGCTGACAGCGATGAACCCGTACAGAGCGATACATACACCACCCATACAGCATGCCGGGATGGAGTTAACGAATGCTACGAACGGAGACAGGAAGGAGATAAGGATAGCTCCGATTGCAGCGGTAATGGTAGTTGCTACAGAAGCATTTCTGGTAATAGCTACACATGCAACTGCTTCACCGTATGTGGTGTTCGGGCAACCGCCGAAGAATGCGCCTGCGATGGAACCAACACCGTCACCGAGGAGGGTTCTGCTAAGACCCGGATCTTCAAGAAGATCTTTTCCGATAATGGAGGAGATGTTCTTGTGGTCAGCGATGTGCTCAGCGAATACTACAAATGCTACCGGGATGTAAGCAACTGCTACAGAACCGATATAAGCACCGTTTAATTCGGAGAATCCACCAAGCGCTTCGATAAAGGTGAAACGAGGAAGATCTACGAAAGAGGTCAGCTTGATACCATCACTGAAGAGTGCAGTAATCGGACCAAAGTTGCTGATTAAGAGAGCATCGTTACCGGTTAAGGAACCGATTAAGGTAAAGATTGCAGCTAAGATATAGCCGGCAAGGATACCGATAATGAACGGAATCAGCTTCAGTCCCTTCTTACCGAAAGTGGAGCAAAGCATGGTAACAATCAGGGTAACCAGACCGCAGAGGATGGCAAGACGGGAATCGCCGCCTGCCGGAGCCGTCTGAAGGTCGCCGACTGCATTGCCTGCAAGACTCAGACCAATGATAGATACGGTCGGTCCGATAACAACTGCCGGCATGAGCTTGTTAATCCAGCCGACGCCTACGAATTTAACGATAATAGCGATAACTACATAAACAAGACCTGCAAAGATAGCACCAAGGATTAAGCCAAGGTAACCGAGTGCCATGGTTGCTGCCCCGGCAAAAGCTACCGGCATGGAACCAAGGAATGCGAAAGAAGAACCTAGGAATACCGGACTCTTCTTCTTGGTGAAGAATACATAAACTAAAGTTCCTACACCTGCACCAAACAGAGCAGCTGCCGGGCTCATCTCAGAACCGGTGATGCCATTGATGATAATCGGAACTACGAGGGTAGCTGCCATGATAGCGAGCAGTTCCTGAATAGCGAAGACAATGAGTTGTCCGAAACTCGGTTTGTCATTCACGTCAAAAATGAGATTCATACTACTTTCCTCCTATTTTGTATAATTGTTCTGTTGAAACCCCAAGATGTATGAAATCAACGAGAACCTTCATATAAAATTAAAGCAAAGCAGACCGCGTTTGTCAACGCAAAAATCGCGATAAATCGTGTTTTATTTTCGGCTTTTGTCAGACTATAAAGGAGTTGTAAAAATCATTACGTTTTCTGTTGAGAAATTCTTTCATTTTAGAAAAAAAGGTGGTACAATGTTACTGTATTTTTAAAAATTGCAGGTACAATGTCTATCCTCATAATAACAAAATAATAGTATATTAGGATTAAGATGAAACAGTGTATGATTATTTCCGGTGCTCCGGTTGCAGGAGAAATCCCGGTGGTAAAAGATGAATATATCATTGCATGTGATGCAGGTGTTGGACATGCCGTAAAGGCAGGAATCCGACCGGATTTGCTGGTAGGAGATTTTGATACTTATCAGGAAACATTGCCGGATGGAATTCCGGTACTGACTGCACCGGCAGAGAAGGACGATACGGATACGATGATGGCAGTTCGTTATGCTTTGGAGAAGGGGTTTGACCGGATTCGAATCTGTGCAGCACTTGGCGGACGGCTCGATCACAGCATCGGGAATCTGTCAGCGGCGGCATACGTGGCGGAGCGGCTCGGGTGTTGCTGCGTATATGGTGCAGGGGAAACGGCAATTCTTCTATATAATAAAAGCCTTCGCTTGAACAGAAGGAATACAAACGAATTTGTTTCGGTATTTGCATGGACGGAAGAAGCAAACGGTGTGAGTTACAAAGGGCTTAAGTATCCGTTAGTGAATGCAACACTGACCAGAGCATTTGCACTTGGAATCAGTAATGAATTTGTACAAGAGGAAGCAGAAATCTCCGTAAAAGACGGTATGTTGCTGATTATAATTGCAACAGATTAACACGGGTATTTCAAGTTAGTCATGGAAGTGAAAAGGATTTGTGGGGAGAACGGCATGGATTCTTTGTTATGGAGTACGTTCTCAGATTGGATAATATTATGGAAGAAAAAAGATATGCATTGTTAATTGATGCTGATAACATTTCAAAAAAATATATCAAGTGTATGCTGAACGAGATATCAAAATACGGTATCGTAACGTATAAGCGAATCTACGGTGACTGGACGACCAATGACAACAGCAGCTGGAAAGCAGTCCTTCTGGAAAATTCCATCACACCGATTCAGCAGTACAGCTATACGACAGGGAAGAACGCTACGGACTCGGCGATGATTATTGATGCAATGGATATCCTCTATACCGGTCAAGTGGATGGATTCTGTCTGGCATCGAGTGACAGTGATTTTACGAAGCTGGCAAGCCGTCTGCGGGAGTCCGGCATGACGGTTATCGGTATGGGCGAGAATAAGACACCCAAGGCATTCCGTGTTGCCTGTGACCGTTTTACCAGTCTTGAGATTTTGCTTGATCCGGATGCGGCAGAAAAAGATGCTTCGTCTGCTTCCGGAAAGGGTACAAAGGTAAAAGGCAGTAAAGTATCTAAGGCACAGCATGCAGAGCCTGCGATTGATAAGCGGACCATCGAGAATGTTATCATTGGAATTATTACAGAGAATGATAATGATGGAAAGCCGACCGGACTCGGCGAGATTGGAAGTACATTGGTTAAGATGTATCCGGAATTTGACGTGCGTAATTACGGATACAGTCTGTTATCTAAGTTTCTTGAGGAATTTAGCTCATTACGCCTTAAGAAAGTTGAGAGTACGGTTACCGTGGAACTGATGGAGAATGCGGATGACAAGAACCGGATCGAACAGTATGCGGTAGAGTGTGTGAAACGAATGGGTGAAGCCGGTATGCTGCTCGGAGATCTCAGTAATAAGATCCATCTGAAGTACCGCAATTTTAATGTACGCGATTATGGTTATTCCACCTTTTCAAAATATATCCAAAGTATTCCTAATCTGGTAGTGACTGAGGAGAAAAACAAGGAGAAAGAAGTAAGATATGAAGAGTAACAAGGCAAAACCCAAGATGATTCTTCGTTGGTTCTATGGCGGAGATGATAGTGTAACGCTTGAACAGATTCGTCAGATTCCGGGTGTGACCGGAGTATGTACCGCACTGACGGACGTACCGGTTGGTGAAGTATGGCCGTTGGAACGCTTGCAGGCGATGAAGGCAGAGATTAACGCTGCAGGTCTTGAAGTAGAAGTCATTGAGAGTGTGAATATTCACGAAGATATTAAGAAGGGACTTCCGAGCAGAGACCATTACATAGCGAATTATATTAAGACGCTTGAGAATTTATCTAAGATAGGGATTAAATGTTTGTGTTACAACTTTATGCCTACGATTGACTGGGCAAGAAGTGACCTTGCTTACCCGCTTCCGGACGGCAGTACCGCAATGTACTACAATCACGAAGAAGTGCTGAAGATGGACCCGACCACGATGGCAGACCGTATGCGAGAGAAGGCAATGGACTATTCGCTGCCCGGATGGGAACCGGAGCGTCTGTCCCTGATGGCTGCCGATATGGCATTTTATCAGACGATGAGCGAGGAACAGTATTGGGAGAATATTAAGTATTTCCTGGATGCAGTGGTTCCGTATGCGGAGAAATATGATATCAAGATGGCAATTCATCCGGATGATCCGCCGTGGAAGATCTACGGTCTTCCGAAGGTAATCACCAATGCAGAGAATATCCGTAAGTTCTTAAAGCTGTACGACAGCCCGTACAACGGTCTGACACTCTGCACCGGATCTCTCGGTTCTGACCTGAGCAATGATATTCCGGCGATTATTGAGGAGTTTGCAGGTCAGGGAAGAATTCATTTTGCACATATCCGCAATATCAAACACATGAATGAGAAAGATTTCACCGAGGTGGCACATCCGAGTGACTGTGGTGATCTTGATATGGTGAAGATAGTAAAAGCTTATCACGATACCGGATATACCGGATATATCCGTCCGGATCACGGCAGAATGATCTGGGGGGAACAGGCAAGACCGGGTTACGGTCTGTATGACCGTGCATTAGGTGTAACTTATATGCTTGGCGTATGGGAGACGCTGGACAAGTTGAAGTAATCAGCAGAGCGGAAGGCAAAGTTGATATTATAAGTGGAGAACAGGAAGAACTGTTCTCAGAATGGATGAAAAGATGAAAATTATTATTGTTGGTTGCGGTAAGGTCGGACTGACACTTATCGAGCAGTTAAGCAGAGAAGGACACGACCTGACACTGATAGACCAGAGCAGGGACGTGGTTGAAACTGTTACAAACAAATACGATATCATGGGTATGGTGGGAAACGGTGCATCGTACCATGTACAGGTAGAAGCCGGAATCGAGGCGGCAGATCTTCTGATTGCAGTGACAGAGTCCGATGAGCTTAATCTCCTGTGTTGTATGATTGCAAAGAAGTCCGGTAACTGCCAGACGATTGCGCGTGTGCGTAATCCCGAGTACAGCCGTGATGTGAATTCCATTAAGTCAAAACTGGGGCTTGCGATGGTAATCAATCCGGAGCATGCAGCAGCACGGGAGGCGGCAAGACTTCTTCGCACACCGTCTGCAATTAAAGTAGATACGTTTGCAAAAGGCAGAGTTGAGCTTTTAAAACTCAAAATCGAGCCGGGTTCTGTGCTTCATGGAATCCGTTTGATGGAGATGTCGCATAAGTTGCATTGCAACGTGCTTGTCTGTGCGGTACAACGTGAAGACGAGGTGATTATCCCGAAGGGTGATTTTGTTCTGCAGGAAAAGGATATTATCTCTATCGTAGCATCTCCGAAGAAAGCGGATGAGTTCTTCCGCAAGATTGGTATGGACCATGGTAAGGTCAGGGATGCCATGATTGTCGGCGGCGGTGCCCTGACTTACTATCTGACGGAAGAACTTTTGTCGATGGGCATCAAGGTAACGATTATCGAGAAGGATATGAATCGTTGCAATTTCCTGAGTGAGCATCTTCCGAAGGCGACCGTTATTCACGGTGACGGTAGTGAACGACAGATACTCGAGGAAGAGGGACTTGCCGGTGCGGAAGCATTTCTGGCGCTTACCGATATGGATGAAGAGAACATTATGATGTCCCTGTTTGCGAAGAATTGTTCTGAGGCAAAACTGGTTACCAAGATCAATAAGATTGCATTTGATGATATTGTCAGTCAGCTGGAAATCGGCAGCATCATCTGTCCGAAGCAGGTAACCGCAGAAAATATCGTTCGTCATGTTCGTGGCATGGAGAATTCATTGGGTATCAATATTGAATCCTTGTATCGAATCATTGAAGACAAGGCAGAAGCATTGGAATTCCTGATTCAGAAGGGGTCGCCGGTAATTGGTATTCCGTTGCAGGAGATGAAATTAAAGAAAAATGTGCTGGTGTGTTGCATTAATCACGGCGGACAGATTATTACTCCGCGCGGTTCTGATGTGATTCAGGAGCTGGACACGGTAATCGTTGTAACGACAGAGACCGGATTCAGTGATATCGCAGACATTCTGGAAGACTAAGGGAGAGAAATACTCAGTTATGAATTATTCAGCAGTTTTGCGTATGTTAGGGTATGTAC
Organism: Lachnospiraceae bacterium; assembly: GCA_045593785.1. GTDB lineage: Bacteria > Bacillota > Clostridia > Lachnospirales > Lachnospiraceae > SZUA-448. Next base: position 2,474 of record JAZNXH010000144.1, on the reverse strand, counting down.
TGCAGTTTGAAGCAGGATTTCTCCTGCTCCCATGTATTGTAGCCCTGATATACCGTGAGAAAAGCGGTTTTGCGTACCTGATTATGGCAGCGGTATGTTTTGTCATCGGTATCTGCCTAAGCCGCATCAAAGGAAAAAGTAAAAATTTCTTTGCAAAAGAAGGTTTTGCGTCCGTAGCACTGAGCTGGATTGTGATGAGTCTTGCCGGATGTATACCGTTTGTTATCAGTGGGGAGATACCGAAGTTTATAGACGCGTTGTTTGAGACAGTTTCCGGTTTTACCACAACGGGTGCTAGTATTCTGGCAGATGTGGAGGCATTGTCAAAGGCTTCAATTTTTTGGCGTAGCTTTACACACTTTGTCGGTGGTATGGGTGTACTGGTATTCTTGCTTGCAATTTTGCCGCTTGCCGGCGGTCAGAACATGCACCTGATGCGTGCGGAGAGCCCCGGACCGCAGGTCGGTAAGCTGGTTCCGAAGATTCGTTCCACTGCGCTGATTCTCTATGCAATCTATGCAGGAATGACCGTGGTAGAGTTTGTATTTTTAATCTGTGGCGGCATGCCCTTGTTTGATGCGATTACAATTGCCATCGGAACCGCAGGTACCGGTGGTTTTGCCGTAACGAATGCCGGCCTTGGCGGATACAGCTACTATATTCAGACTGTGGTCGCAGTATTCATGGTACTGTTTGGTGTAAATTTTAACGTTTATTATTTGTTCCTAATCAAGAAACCGATACAGGCGTTGAAGTCAGAAGAAGTACGTTGGTATTTTGGCATTGTTGTGACAGCGGTGCTGTTGATTACTTGGAATACCAGAGGAATGTACGAGTCTTTGTACGATTCGGCACATCATGCGTTTTTCCAGGTAGCTACGCTGATTTCTAGTACCGGTTTTGCAACAGTGGACTTTAACCTGTGGCCGGCGTTATCAAAAACAATTCTGTTACTGATTATGTTCTGTGGTGCCTGTGCCGGCAGCACCGGCGGTGGTATCAAAGTATCACGTATTCTGATTCTGTTGAAGTCAATCAAGATGGAGATTAAGTCTTTCCTGCATCCGCGTACTGTGCGACAGACAAGAATCGAGGGGAAGGTACTGGAACCGCAGGTACGGCATTCCGTACAGATTTTCTTCTTTACCTATGCATTGGTATTAGGGGTCTCGATTTTCCTATTCTCACTTGGGGGATATGATTTTGAGACGAATTTTTCTATGGCAGTATCTGCGTTATCAAATATGGGTCCCGGATTTGGTGCCGCAGGCCCGATGTGTAACTATTCCGGATTTCCGGTATTAACGAAAAGTGTCATGATATTTGATATGCTCGCCGGAAGACTGGAACTGTTCCCGATGTTATTGTTGTTTGCCCCCGGTACATGGAAGAAGTAATCAGTAGCCTCCGTCAAAACCGAGAATTTGTCCGGTACAGTACGAACCGGTAGCGGCAACGGCAGTGATAAACTCAGCTGCTTCATCGGCAGTAGCAATACGTCCGGCAGGAATATAGGAATCAGCAAAGTCTTGTATTTCTTCCGGACTTAATTTTGCATTCATATCGGTATCGATGAAGCCGAAGGATACAGCATTCACCTGTATATTGGAAGGTGCAAGCTCCTTTGCGAGTGCTTTGGTGAAGCTGTTTACCGCACCTTTGGTGGCACTGTAGGCTACCTCGCAGGAAGCACCGTATTTGCCCCAGATGGAAGAGATGTTCAGAATCTTCCCACCGCCGTTTTTTAACATCATCGGGATGACAGCGCGGCAGCAATAGAAGATGGAGGACAGATTCGTGTCAAGGATGGCATGCCAATCGGTATCTGTCATATCCTGCAGGAGTCCTGTATAGGAGATGCCGGCATTGTTAATCAGAAGGTCTACGGATAAGCCGTTTGTTCTGATGATATCGAAAAGGCGGGTCACCTCTGCGGAGTCTGAGATGTCTGCCTGAACGGGAAAAACTATGGCACCGCGAGTACGGATGTCCTCTGCAAGGGCATGTAATTTGTCAATATTTGATTTACATACAAGGATGAGGGTGTTGCCCGGGATGGCAAATTGCAGAGCGGTTGCACGGCCAATACCACGGGAGGCTCCGGTAATCAGGATAGTAGACATAACAGTATCCTTTCAAGAAATTATTTATGAAAATTATATACCATAAATATAGATGGAAACAAGGGAAAGTTTGTCAGGAAAAGAAGCAAAAAAAACATAAAAAAATTTTATAATTTGTGTTGACAAATGCGAAAATTTATTGTATAGTATGTCTTGCGCGTGAGGCAAGAGCGCAAAACAAAACAAATGCACGAGTGGCTCAGTGGTGGAGTATCGCCTTGCCAAGGCGAGGGTCGCGGGTTCGAATGCCGTCTCGTGCTCTTCTCGAATGAAGCGGAAACCGTGATAAACAGGGGCTTCCGCTATTTTTTTTGTGTCGTGTCAAGTTGACGACAGTTGACGACAGCCGGA
>JAZNXH010000143.1:0-5833 GCA_045593785.1 Lachnospiraceae bacterium | reverse complement strand
CAATTCAGATTCGTTCGTTCCAATCTGCAGATTTCTCTGCTCCAAACTTTCATATCAGTGCTTGCGGCACCAACATGAAAACTTAGATGAATATTCATTAGAATTTTCAAGGTTGTTTCATTATTCGATTATCAAGGTGCTCAAAAAGTGAAAGCCACTTTTGAAAAAAAATCTAACCGCCTGATGTGTTACCGTTTCTTGCGGTCAGCTTGCTTATAATATCATCTGCGTCACGGTTTGTCAAGCCATATTTTTTAATTTTTTATTTTTTCTTTTTTGTTTGTACAATTTGCAAAATTAACTGTCAATCCGGCATAATTTCAAGTGCCCACGAACACCACATCGTATTCGTGAGCACCATGTTTTTCATGATTCCACCTATTGTTTTTCAGTGCACCCCGCATTGCATTTTACTTCCGAATATAATCCGGATGTTTCTGCTATCAGGATATGTCTATCCGTTACACTACCATTACAATATACACACAATATGCAACGGCCATAAGAATACCCTGAATTTTGGATGCCTTCTTACGGATGAACAACGGGATCAATGCAAGTGCAATAATTCCGAGACAAACCGGCATGTCCACCAGACGACTGCTTGCCGGAATCGGAATTTCCTTACCGGACACAATGGAGCAAAGCGGCAGAATAAGCGCAAGGTCAATCAGGTTTGCGCCGACGATATTACCGATGGAGAGGCTTGTCTCCTTCTTAACGATAGCAGTAATTGTAGTAACAAACTCCGGAAGGGAGGTTCCAATCGCAACCAGTGTTAATGCAATGACACGCTCCGGCACGCCAAAGAATGTTGCGATATCACTACCACTGTTTACCATCAGCTGGGAACCGAGTACGATAGCTGCTGCACCAAGTACAAACTTCAATATATTAATAATCAGGTCTTTCTTTTCAATTGCAACCTTCTCTGCTGCCGTTCCGGTTTCAGCTTTTGCCTTCTTCACGTTAACTGCCATGAAAGCAAAGAAGATGACAAAAAGCACAATGCTTGCCCAAATCGGAAGTGCACCTTCTTCACCCGAAGTAAACTTCGACAGACTGATGCTGGAAATCGGGAGTATTGCTGCTGCTAAAACAAGCAGACCGCACTGAATTGCATAATCCTTACGTTCAATCACAATCGTCATAAAGATCATCGCAGTCGCCAGAATCAGTCCGGTATTCGCTGTAACCGAACCTACTGCGTTGCCGATTGCCATATCCACTTTGCCCTGCCCCGCTGCAATCATGGATACAATCATCTCCGGCATGGTGGTTGCAATACTTACGATTGTAGCACCGATAATAAATGAAGGAATACCGAATGCCTTTGCTATCCAGCTTGCTGCGTCAACAAATACATCGCCGCCCTTTACCACTAATGCAATACCAATGGCAAATAATACAAATGATAATACCAGTTCCATAGTTTTTTCCTTTCGCTCCTGTTTATTGCGCTGCACTCTTTTCTTAAGGTAAAGAAAAAGAGACTGCGTCTGCACTTGCAGATAAGTCTCATCGTTTACTCCCAAGCCAGACAGTATTTTCGTACCGTCAGGTTGTTGACTTGGTTACACAGGTGTGCCAATTACTCCCTTATCAACTTCTTAACATGTTATCACAAAAACTGACATGTTTCAAGAGTATTTTCTCCGGTTTGTCTTTCTCTTACCTTCCTGCTATAATAAGTTTGTTCCAATTGATTAGTCATTCATTTTCTCTTTGTTTCATTTTTATAAGGAAGCAAAAATAAATAATCATATACCGGGAGGTATTTATGTCACAGATTCCATGGAATATATATCCGCGTCCGCAATTACAACGTGATTCATTTTTCTGTCTGAACGGAGAATGGGAGTTTCACGATGCCACTTCAATGTTTTTAAATACCACCTGTACAACATCCGGTGACGCGGTACCTGCGTCTTTTGCTCTGCTTCCAAGGATCCCGGACAAATTTCCCGAAAAAATTCAAGTTCCGTTTCCGCCACAATCTTCACTGTCTATGATAACATCAACCGCTGACATTACACGGTCATCAGCTTCTTCCAAACCCAATGCGGATTTTGAGTTCATCTTCTACCGCCGTAGGGTCCGAATTCCGGATGAATTCGCAGGAAAGCGCATTCTCCTGCATTTCGGAGCAGTTGACCAGGTTGCGGATGTATATTGGAACGGAATTCCGCTTGCAACACATGAAGGCGGATATCTACCGTTCACCATGGAGTTGACCGGATATCTTGACCCGTCTGTCATCGAGAATGAACTCGTACTTTGTGTAAAGGACACCTTAGACCACACATACCCTTACGGCAAACAGCGCAAAGACCGCGGTGGCATGTGGTACACGCCGGTGTCCGGCATTTGGCAGACCGTATGGATGGAAGCCGTACCACAAACGTATATTACTAATTTGAAAATTACGCCGTACCTTGACCGCGTAGTGATAGAAGTAGAAACAGATGGGGCATCATTGAATGCTCCTTGCACGTTTACCGTATCAGACGCACAGATTTTTGACGGGGCATCCGGCAATTTCGACATTTCAATTCCTAGCTGTAACACTACTGATGAATACGCAATCCCCTTCCGGAGTGCAGATAACTCTCGCACCCAAGCAACTCTCTGTCCTTACAACCTCACCCAAGAAGAAAACTGCTATACCATCACTCTGCCCGAACCAAAACATTGGACCCCGGAGTCACCCTACATCTATGAATTCACAGTAACTGTCGGCGAAGACAACGTACGTTCTTACTTTGCGCTTCGTACACTTGAGACAAAAAACATAAATGGCGTTCCCCGTCTCTGCCTGAACGGCAATCCGTATTTTTTCCATGGTCTGCTTGATCAGGGATATTTTCACGACGGCATTTTCCTGCCGGAAACACCACAAGGCTACATCAAAGATATCCTTACAATGAAACAACTCGGTTTTAACATGCTTCGTAAGCACATCAAAATCGAGCCGGAATATTTTTATACTGCCTGTGATTATCTTGGAATGGTTGTGTTTCAGGACTTTGTAAATAACTCAGACTATTCCTTTGTCCGCGACACCGCCCTGCCGACCGTCGGCCTGCAGAAGTTACCGAACGCATTATTAAGAAGAAACGCTGCTGCCAAAGACTTCTTTATCAAACACAGTCACGATACGGTTTCTCACCTCTACAACCACCCTTGCATCTGTCAGTGGACCGTATTCAACGAGGGCTGGGGTCAGTTCGATGCCGACCGCATCTACAAACTTGTAAAGCAATGGGATAACACACGTTTTCTTGACACTACTTCCGGTTGGTTCCGTGAAACCAAGTCAGATGTAGAGAGCCGCCATGTGTATTTTAAAAAAGTAAAGCCGATCAAATCCGACAAGCCATTCTTCCTCTCGGAGTTCGGCGGCTATTGCTATGCTGTAGAGGGGCATCTCTACGACCCGGACAAATCCTACGGCTATCGAAACTGCAAGTCACAGGAAGCCTTTATGGATGAACTGGAAGCCCTCTATCTGGAACAGATTGTGCCTCTTGTGAAAGAGGGGCTCTGCGCCACCGTATACACCCAGGTCAGTGATGTGGAAGAAGAGATTAACGGTCTGTTCACTTATGACCGTGAAGTTTTGAAGGTGGATAAAAACAAAATGACAGCAATTGCCGATCAACTATTTTCCAGCATAAATTCAAAACTATAATACAAAAACGGTGTTCCGCTTCGCCACTTAACCCGTGCGTTTCAGAACACCGTTTTATTTCTATTCTACTAATCTGCTGCCTGCTCAGTACATCTATGGTATGCAACCCGCGGCGAATGATCGCTCACCGCGTCCTGTACGTAGATGATGCCGCACTTTTTGAATCCGTACTTTTCTAACAGATGTTGCATGATGGTGTTATCTCTATGTGTATCAATGCGAAGATTCGTACTGAACTGTGCACAATAATCAATTGCAGCTTTCAGTACCCCTCTCCTGCTTGCGTTGCTCGCAATGCGGTGAATCACACCATAAGGCGCATCGTTTAACCACGCTCCATCATCAATCACCAGGTAAGTCGGATCTTCTTCCAGAGAGAAGAAAAAGGTCCCGCATATTTCACCATCTGCTTCCAACACATAGCTTTTTCCTGCACGGATATCTGCTTCCAGCAATCCATCCGGAGGATAATTGATCCATTGTTCCAGGTTTCCATTGTTCCGCATAGTCTGCACTGCAATCCGAAAAACAGACAGCATCTGCGGTATATCCTTTATTTCTGATTTTCTTATCGTAAACATAGATTTTTTATCCTTCACATTATTCGCTTTCAAAACTCAGCCGGCCTCCCGGCTCATATCACCAAGTTTTCGATATGCCGTCATCCGCATGGTCAGATAACACGCAAGACCGCCGATGACATTGGATATCGGTTCGGCTAAGAACACTCCGGTCACCCCGAATCCGACACGCGGCAGCAAAAGAGTCAACGGCACCACGATGATTGCTTTGCGCAACAGCGAGAAGAATATCGCGTGTTTTGCATCACCAAGCGCCTGAAATGCAGACTGTCCGGCAAACTGCAGTGCCATGAACACGAAACCAAAGAAATATATCTTCAACATACCGATACCGGTTTGCGCCATTGCTGCATCATCCGAAAAAACATCAAACCAAAACTTCGGAAACAGCAAAATCAATCCCCATGCCAGCAAAGTGTATATTGCCCCGACATACGTATTGAACCGGATCCCCGCCCGCGCCCTGGCATATGCCTTAGCTCCGTAATTAAAACTGATGACCGGCTGCGCACCATTTACAATACCACCAATCGGCAGCATCACAATATCCCGGATGGAATTTGTGACCGTCATAATTCCGACATAAAGATCGCCGCCATAAGTCTGCAAAGTCGTGTTGCAGCTTACCTGTACTAAGAATGTCGTTCCTGACATGATAAAATTAGAAGCGCCAAGTTTCGTAATCTCTTTTGTTATTGTACTGCTAATCCGGATATTCGATAAACGAAGCGGTATCACTGCCTGCTTTCCAAACAAGAAATGTAACACCCACACTGCCGACAGCATCTGGCTGATAATCGTTGCCAATGCTGCGCCTGCAACTCCCATATCAAACGCAAAAATAAAAATCGGGTCGAGTACAATATTGGCCGCTGCACCGATGATAACCGAACACATACCGATGCGCGGAAATCCCTGCGCATTGATATAACCGTTCATGCCACTCGTAATCATCGAAAACACAGTGCCGATCAGGTAAATATTCAGATATTCGCTCGCGTATACAAACGATTCCTCACTTGCGCCGAAAGCGAATAAAATCGGTCTGCAGAATGCAAAACCAATCACAGTCAAAATCACCGAACTCGTCAGCAAAAGAGCAAACGAATTTCCCATTATTCTGCCTGCCCGTTCCTGCTCTCCTGCACCACGCGCCATAGAAAACAGCGGTACTCCACCGACTCCGAACAGCGATGTGAACGCCATGATTAAAGTAATAATCGGAAAAGTCAATCCCACTCCTGTCAGCGCAAGACTATCTCCTTCTCCCATATGCCCCAAATAGATTCTGTCTACGACATTATAGAGCAACTGCACTAACTGGGCTATCGTAAGTGGCACGGCCTGTGCCACGATGCAGCGCCATACCGGACCTTTTGAAAAATCATTCTTTTGTATTGCTGTATTTGTTGCCATGTTATGTTCCTATCTGATATTCAAGTCACTCCATCAAATCACGGTATTCTTGGTATCTGAGTCCGACCGACCAGACCATCTGTTTCGTCTCTACCATCTGAAGCAATTCTTCATGTGATACCCACTTTGCTTCTACAACTTCTTC
>JAZNXH010000142.1:0-3099 GCA_045593785.1 Lachnospiraceae bacterium | reverse complement strand
TATTGATGTCCTGCATCTGATTAAATGGTAAATGTTTGTGGGAGAATTGTCAATATGCAAAGTAGATAAAAAACAAACATAATATCTGTAGTTGACGGGATAAAATTTTTGAATATTTGATAAAACAAAGGTTTGTTTCGTAAAAAGTGCATCCAAAAGCAGAAGAATGGAAGGTTAAATTTGGAACAAAGGTTAATTGGAACAAGAGTTGCGTTTTTAACGCTTGGCTGTAAAGTAAATTCATATGAAACGGAAGCAATGTTGCTCCTATTCCGTGAACAGGGAGCAGAAATTTGTGCGTTTGAGGATGTTGCAGATGTTTATGTTGTGAATACCTGTACTGTGACCGGAATTGCAGATAGAAAATCCAGACAGATGCTGCATCGTGCAAAGAAGAAAAATCCGGATGCACTTGTTGTGGCGGTCGGCTGCTATGCCCAGGAAGCAGGAGAACAGCTGCTGGAAGATAAGGCTGTAGATCTGGCGATTGGAAACAATCAGAAATCCAAAGTGGCAGAGTTGGTGGCTGAAGCACTGCAGAAAACAGAAACAGATTTGTCTCGTTGCGTTTTGGAGGACCTGTCGACCGAAAGCGAGTACGAACCCCTGTTTGTAAGTGATGTCAGTGAGAAAACAAGGGCCTATATTAAGATACAGGACGGATGTAATCAATTCTGTAGCTATTGTATTATTCCGTATGTGCGTGGCAGAATACGAAGCCGGGCTGCTGAGGATGTCATCAGGGAAGTAGAAGCATTGACTGAGAAGGGATATCAGGAGATTGTTCTTACCGGAATCCATCTGTCTTCCTACAGGAATGAAAAAACAGCGGGCGGTCAGTTGGACGGAACTCATCTTGCAGAGTTAATCCTGGCATTGAATGCTTTGCCGAAACTGCGGCGGATTCGTCTGGGATCGTTGGAACCCAGGATTATTACCGAAGATTTTGTGAATCGCTTAAAAAAAGCAGAGAAGTTTTGTCCGCATTTTCATCTTTCGCTACAGAGCGGTTGTGATGAAACCTTAAAAAGAATGAATCGGAAGTACACGACAAAAGAGTATGCGGATGCGTGCGCATTGTTGCGGGATGCTTTTGATACACCTGCAATTACAACCGATGTGATTGTCGGATTCCCGGGGGAAACCGATGCAGAGTTTGAAACATGTTATCAGTTCCTTGAACAGATCCGCTTTGCTCAGATGCATATTTTCCGTTATTCTGTGCGAAAAGGCACAAGGGCAGAAAAGATGCCGCAACAGGTTCCGGAACCGGTAAAAGCGTTACGGAGCGAACGCTTGATTGCATTAGAGCATTCTTTGAGAAAACAATATTGGAAAGAATTGCAGGGAAAAGAGGAAGAAATACTGACAGAAGATATGGTTACCATTGACGGAATTTCCTATCGCAGTGGTTACAGTAAACGATATGTCCGTTATATAATGTCCTCAGAGAACATGGGTGAGAATGTGATTGTCAACGGACGTGCCGGAAATTTATTAGGGGAAGAATATATTTGTTTGAAATAGTGTTTGCTATTTCAGAAACATTATATTAAAATGTTAAGGAGAATGCTGTTATGGTCGATGACTATATCAGTACCAGCGAAAGAACATTTGGCAAGATTGGTTTGCAGAAAAGAGGAAGTCATGCAGGAGAAGTCACACACACGGTATTTTGAAGCCCAAAAAGAACCCGAGACGAAAGTGTTGGATATTATTGACACGGTTTATCTTGCATTGACGGAAAAGGGATATAATCCGGTGAGTCAGATTGTAGGTTATGTCATGTCTGGAGATCCAACCTATATTACCAGTTACCGGGGGGCAAGAAGTCTCATTATGAAAGTAGAACGTGATGAGATTCTGGAAGAACTGCTGAAATATTATATTGAGGTACATTTAAAATGAGAATCATGGGGTTAGACTATGGTTCCGTGACCGTAGGGGTTGCAATCAGCGATCCGCTCCTAATTACGGCACAGGGGATTGAAGTAATCCGGAGAAAACAAGAGAATAAGCTACGTCAGACCTATGCAAGGATTGAAGCACTGGTTGAGGAATACGGAGTAGAAAAGATTGTGGTTGGTTTTCCGAAGCATTTAAACAACACCGTCGGAGTCAGAGCGGAATTGGCAGAGGAATTCGCAGAGAATGTACGCCGCAGAACCGGTTTGGAAGTGGTGATGTGGGATGAGAGACTGACTACAGTAGCAGCACACAGAGTATTAGATGAAGCAGAGCTGCATTATAAGAAAAAGGCAGAGGTTGTGGATAAGCTTGCAGCAGTATTGATCTTGCAGGGATATCTGGATTATTTGTCAATGCAGTCCAAAATGAACGAAACTGATTAATAAAAATATATATTATTGTGTAAGGAGCTTGCGAAATCAAGTGGCAGAGAATCAGACGGTTGTAAAATTCCTTTCAGAGGATAATGAAGAGATTCAATTCAGTGTGCTCGAACAAACCACGCTGAATGGGGTAAACTATCTTCTTGTTGCGGAGAATCCTGATGAGGATGAAGCAGAGTGCATCATTTTAAAGGAAGTCTCAGAGAAAAACGCAGAAGAAGCAGTTTACGACATCGTTGAGGATGACAAAGAATTGTCAATACTTGCAGATGTATTTGCTGCATTAATGGAAGATGTGGAATTTCAATAATTCTGTCCATGCCGTGGTATAATGGACGGTGTCTTTTGTATGCCGATTGAGCGCCTTACCGTAATGGAGGTGCATGGATTTCATGAAAAAAAAGAAAACAGACATGACAGCAGAGATGAATGATGTCATGTTTTCGAAGTCTGCAACAGAAGCGGACTTCAGTTCGTCTGCGCTTAAGATTATTCCGCTCGGCGGATTAGAGCAGATTGGTATGAATATTACTGCTTTTGAATATGAAGACAGTATTATTGTTGTTGATTGTGGTCTTGCATTCCCGCAGGATGAGATGCTGGGAATCGACCTTGTAATACCGGATATAACTTATCTGAAAGAAAGAGCAGATAAGGTAAAAGGTTTCCTGATTACACACGGCCATGAGGATCACATCGGTTCTCTGCCATATGTATTAAAGGATGTACCGGCGCCGATATATGCAAC
>JAZNXH010000141.1:0-3675 GCA_045593785.1 Lachnospiraceae bacterium | reverse complement strand
CCGCCGTTTCTTGCCACGAATACAACGGTGAAGAACACGGTACGCGAGCCGATGATTAATTGCAGTATCGACAGTAAGGACTGGGACGGTGCATCTACAGAGGATATTATCAATACAATCAACACGCAGAAGAAGGATGGTGCTATCGTATTGATGCATGAGACCTACGCTTCCACTGCGGCAGCGATGGAAACCTTAATTCCGCAGCTTGTGGCAGAGGGTTGGCAGATCGTTTCGGTATCGGAACTCTTTAAAGCAAAAGGTCTGGAATTAAAGGACGGACAGGTTTACAGCAACGCAAGATAAGGTCCGTGTAAAGAGATAAAAAGACTGGAAAAAACAGCCGGAATATACTATAATCATAGTGTAAACGGATGTATGTTCATCCGGAAGAGAAAGATACATATCTAATCTATTGGAGGTACGAAATGAAAAAAGAAAATAACGGTATTTGGGAAAACAATGCAGATATTTCTTGGATTGATTCGTCTAAGCCGATGATGGCATTTACCTTTGATGATGGTCCGGTAGGTACCGCAGACACTGATACTTCCATCCGCATTCAGAATGCGCTTGCTGCAGCCGGTCAGCATGCAACATTCTGTTATTGGGGCAACTCATTAAATGATGCAAATGCAGCCGAGATCAAGCGTGCTTACGATATGGGATTTGAAATCGCAAATCATACCAGCTCCCATAAAAACCTTGCTGAACTGACTGAAGAGGAAATCGTAACGGAAGTAACGACGCAGGCAGATAAGTTATCTGCAATTACCGGTCTTACAAAGTTCTTGGTTCGTCCGCCGTATCTTTCTGTGAACGAAACAGTAATGAACACAGTACAGGCGCCGATGATTAACTGCAGTATCGACAGTAAGGACTGGGCAGGTGCTACAGCTGAGGAGATGATTAATACCATTAGCACACAGAAAACAGATGGTGCTATCATTCTGATGCACGAGACCTACGATGCTACCGCAACAGCAGTAGAAGCATTGGTTCCGCAGTTAGTAGCAGAGGGCTGGCAGATTGTTTCCGTATCGGAACTCTTTAAGGTAAAGGGACTGGAGTTAAAGAACGGACAGGTTTACAGTTACGCCGGATAATGCAGAGTAATGAATCTATAATGTAAAGCGATATGAAAAAGCACCGTAGGTTTGTATCTACGGTGCTTTCAATTTACAGTGTAACTGTTATCTTAATTATGTCTTCGTCTTTTGAGCTCTTGCCTGCCATCAGGACGAAATCACCGGGCTCAACGACTGCCTCGCAGTCTGCGTTAATCAGAGCGAAATCCTCACGGGAAATGTTGATGCTGACAGCCTGCTTCTCACCCGGAGCGAGGGTAATCTGCTTGAAGGCAATCAAACGCTTGCCTACGGTCATGTGGGAAGATACGACATCGTGCAGATAGAGCTGGATGGTTTCGGTACCTTCGCGCTTGCCGATGTTCTCGACATCAAGTGTTACGGTGTAAGTATCCTTGCAGAAGTTCAGATTGCTGAATTCAAATGTGGTGTAGCCCATACCTTCACCAAATGCAAAGAGCGGTGTTGCCGGAAGGTCACAGTATTTGCCACCGTGCCAGCCGGGTAATTGGTTGTAGTATACCGGGAGCTGACCGGAATGACGCGGGAAGGAAATCGGAAGTCTGCCGCTCGGGTTCAGCTTGCCGAAGGTTGCTTCTGCAACGGCCTGTCCGCCGAACATACCACCGTTGAAAGTACAGAGTACGGCGTCAGCCTTCTCTGCAGCATCCCCAAGACACAGAGGCTTGGAGGATACCAGCACGGTACAGATGGGCTTGCCGGTTGCCTGCAAGCGGTAGAACAGCTCGGTCTGGCGTCCGGAGAGGCTTAAGTCGGCGCGATCTCTATATTCGCCGAAGAGGTCAATCGAGTCACCGACTACGTAGAATACGGCATCGGCGTCCTTGGCAGCAGCTACGGCTGCATCAAGGTCATCATCTTTCGACGTAAGGACGGCACATCCCTTTGCGTATGTGAATGCGATACCGTTTTCCTTGCAGAGTGCTTCAAGTCCTTCTTTTACGGTTACATACGGGCGTACCGGTGTGCGGGACGGGTCCGGATGCGGATGGGTAAAATAGGTCCAGTCGCCGTATTGTGCGCGGATGTCGTCTGCATTCGGGCCGATTACGGCAATTTTCTTACAGGATGCGTAAAGCGGAAGCATGCCGTTGTTTCGTAAGAGGGTTACGCTCTTGCGGGAAGCCTCAAGGGATACTGCCAGATGCTCCTCACAGGAGAAGCAGTCTGCTTTTCCTTTCTTTTCGGGCTTCTCGAACAGTTCCATCTGGAATTTGATGGTCAGGATATGGAGAACGGCTTCGTCAATCACTGAGATGTCTACGGCTCCGTTTTCCAGAGCGGACAACATCGCTTTGTAGAAGTCGAGGGTTACCATAATCATATCGTTGCCTGCCTGTGCGGTCAGTACGGAGGCTTCTTCGATGTCCTTGGCGACTTTCTGGTTCCATACAAGACTTCTTGCATTGTCCCAGTCGGTTACGACAAATCCGTCAAAGCCGAGCTCGTTACGAAGTACGTCGTGCATGAGTCTTCGGCTGGAGGTGAGCGGTGCACAGTCGGTTGAACCGTATGCGGTCATGATGGTGGCACAGCCTGCGTCTACTGCCTTCTTGAACGGTGGCAGGAAGACTTCGCGTACCTTGCGTTCCGTCACTTCGGAATCACAGGCGTCTCTTGCGCCGACGGCTTCGCCATAGCCGAGATAATGCTTTGCGCAGGCAAGAATGTGCTCGCCATCGCTAAGGTCGTTGCCTTGATAACCGCGGATGATGGCGGCACCGAGTTCACCGGTCAGGTAACTGTCTTCGCCGAAGGTCTCATCAATGCGCCCCCAGCGGGTGTCGCGTCCGAGACACAGTACCGGAGAGAAGGTCCAGTGCAGACCGTCGGTTGCTACTTCGCGGGCAGTAACTTCGCCCATCTTCTCTACCAGTTCGGGATTCCAACTGCAGGCTACGGCAAGCTGGGAAGGGAAAATCGTAGCATTTTTATTTAAGCCGTGTCCGTGGATGGCGTCAATACCGAAGATAACCGGGATACCGAGGCGTGTCTGCATGGCGGTACGCTGTACCTCTCGTGCTTCATCGCCGAGTACGTGCAGGAAAGAGCCTGCTCCGAGAGATGCCCAGCGCAATGCTTCCTCGCGTCCGACGTCCGGATAGGAAACCTGCATCATCTGAGCAACCTTTTCTTCGGTTGTCATCTGCTGCAACAGAGTTTTTGCTTTTTGGATAGCATCTGATTTTTTCATATTAGAAGATCCTTTCCGGTTCCTGCAACTTTGATTAGGAATCGATGTATTATGATTGACTGTGTTTTTGTTTGAAACAAAGGCGTAAGTTATTTCAACCAAATGGAATATAGTCTAATACAACTTCTTTATAATCCTATGATTTATACGAAAACGTTGCAATGGAGTTTCTCATGCTTTTCTCATATGATTCCATACAATACCGGATTGATACCCGATTTTCTGATAGAACGGGTCGCCGCCTCCGGTCATTCTGGTTGCTCCGAGTGGTTTTAAGTGACGGTAATGTTCGGAGAGGGCAGCAACCGCCAAACCTTTTCGGCGGTGCTCAGGGATGGTACACAGCGGTTCCATGTAAGCAAGTTTGTTCTT
>JAZNXH010000140.1:0-2453 GCA_045593785.1 Lachnospiraceae bacterium | reverse complement strand
ACCATTAAGGATATCGAGAAGCAGATTAAGTATCCGTTGTCCGCAAAGGATGCACAGGGACGTGTGCTTTGTGCAGCAGGGGTTGGTATTACTGCGAACATCATGGACCGTGTTGTGGCATTGGTGAAGGCAAAGGTTGATGCGATTGTAATTGATACTGCACACGGACATTCTGCTAACGTGCTCCGTGTAGTAAACGATGTAAGAAAGTGTTATCCGGAACTTTCCATTATCGCTGGTAACGTAGCAACCGGCGAAGCAACCAAGGCTTTGATTGAGGCTGGTGTTGATTGTGTTAAGGTTGGTATCGGACCGGGTTCCATCTGTACCACGCGTGTGGTTGCAGGTATTGGCGTGCCGCAGATTACCGCAATCATGGATTCTTATGAAGTTGCAAAACAGTATAATATTCCGATTATCGCAGACGGCGGTATCAAGTACTCCGGTGATATCACCAAGGCGATTGCAGCCGGTGCAAATGTCTGCATGATGGGTAGCATGTTCGCAGGTTGTGACGAGAGTCCGGGAACATTCGAACTTTATCAGGGACGTAAATACAAAGTATATCGTGGCATGGGTTCCATCGCAGCGATGGAGAACGGTAGCAAGGACAGATACTTCCAGACCGATGCGAAGAAACTCGTTCCGGAAGGTGTAGAAGGCCGTGTGGCATACAAGGGCAATGTAGAAGATACCATCTTCCAGTTGCTTGGTGGTCTTCGTTCCGGTATGGGTTATTGCGGCGCAAAGGATATTGAGACTTTGAAGACGACCGGACGTTTCATCAAGATGTCTGCAGCATCCTTGAAGGAAAGCCATCCGCACGATATCCACATTACCAAGGAAGCTCCGAACTACAGCGTGGATGATAACTAAATATATGTTAAATCAGGGCAGCAGAACACAAAAACTGTGTTTTGCTGTCCTTTTTTTCTTGCAAGCGAATCATACAAATGTTATACTGTTTTGCGTAGGATTTTGTCGATGCATATCTTGAGATAGGCGGATGCGGTTTTGCTGTGTCCGGACAGGCGAAAGAGGAGTATATGGCAGCATTATCAAAAGCAGAATGGAAAAGACGTCAGAGACGCAGAAGATATACTGCGTGGGCGATAACAATCGGTCTTATGTTGACCTTTATAATTTTGTTGGTTGTAGGAATTGTGTCTTTAGTGAAGAATGTTTTCTTCCGGGAATCCATGGGAACCTGGACGGAAGCAGGCGGTGTGCAGATACAGGCAAGTCTTTTGACACCGAATGAGTATTCCCGTTCACAACAGGAATTAAAAGAAGTAAACGGAGTCGTGATTCACTGTGTAGGAAGTCCCGGAGTGACTGCAGTAAGCAACCGGAATCATTTTGAACAGATGAAGCTTCAGAAGAAGAGTGCGGCAAGTATGCATTTTGTTGTCGGATTGGATGGGGAGATTATCCAGTGTATCCCGGTAAATGAGACTGCATATGCAACCGCAGAGCGCAATGCGGATACGATTGCGATTGAGTATTGTCATAATGACGAAGCGGGATTGCCGGAAGCAAAGACTTATGATTCGCTCGTAAAGCTGACTGCAAAAGTATGTAAAGAGTATAAGCTGACCGCAGCAGATATCATGCGTCATTACGATGCAACCGGAGTAAACTGTCCGGTATACTATGTAGAGAACGGTGCTGAGTGGGCACAGTTCAAAGCAGATGTCATGGCATTGGTAGAAGCAGAAAAATAAAATAGTATCCTAATGATATTGAGCTGAAATAAAAGGTCAATGCAGTCCGATGAAAGATTGCATTGACCTTATTTTTGATATGCTTTGAATTGCTTACAGTTCAAATGTAAGTGTTTTGTCACCCGGTTCATACGGACGAAGCGTTACACCGGCAGACTTAAACATGCGCTTAGCAGCGATAGTGGAATCGGTAGTAGCGTATTTGTCAGAGTAATAGATAACTTCCGAGATGCCGCTCTGGATCAGTGCCTTGGTACATTCGTTACAAGGGAAGAGTGTGGTATAAACTTTGGCTCCCTTCATATTGGTACCGGTATAGTTCAGGATGGCATTTAATTCTGCGTGGCAAACGAAGAAATACTTCGTGTCTAAGTTGCCACCGACACGCTCCCAAGGATATTCATCATCAGAACAGCCGCGCGGCATGCCGTTGTAGCCGACCGAAAGAATACGGTTGTCCTGGCTCACGATGCAGGCACCGACGCTGGTGTTCGGATCCTTGCTGCGCTGTGCGGAGAGCATGGCAATTCCCATAAAATACTCGTCCCATTTCAGATAGTCTTGTCGTTTCATATGTTCGCCCCTTTATATATAATAATAGTTTTTCTTTTTCGGTTGATGATACTCAGCATCGCGTTTTCTTTTTTTATTGTAAAATATGGATAAAAGAACAATGCTGCAGATAAGTCCGGGCAACATGGATGCGAGTCCGATCAGGTAGTGTCCGGT
>JAZNXH010000139.1:0-42094 GCA_045593785.1 Lachnospiraceae bacterium | reverse complement strand
GCACTCGGTCAGATTGTACAATACAGTCGCAAGACGATCTTTCTTTGCCTCATCCTTAGCCAATGCCCACGGCATCGTCTCATCAATATATTTATTGCAACGTTTGAACAGGGTAAAGAGCTCGGTAATGGCATCCGCAATGTGCAGACCCTCCATCTTCTCATCCACCTTTGCCTTTACATTCTTTGCAATGGCAAGCAACTCATCGTCAACCTCTTCGCTTACGCCTGCATTCGTTACCACACCATCAAAATACTTGTTCGTCATGGAGATGGTACGGTTCACCAGATTACCAAGCGTGTTTGCAAGGTCAGAGTTGATACGCTCTACCAGAAGGTCGTAAGTAATTACGCCGTCATTCTCAAACGGAGTCTCATGCAATACAAAATAACGAACGCCGTCCACACTGAAGAGCTCTGCAAGGTCGTCTGCATACATGATATTACCAACGGACTTGCTCATCTTGCCGCCGTTTGACAACAGCCACGGGTGACCGAATACCTGCTTCGGAAGCGGAAGATCCATTGCCATCAGTAAGATCGGCCAGTAAATCGTATGGAAACGAACGATATCCTTACCAATCAGATGCAGGTCTGCCGGCCAGAACTTCTTATACATCTCGCCGTTGTTGCCATCTACATCATAGCCAAGACCGGTGATGTAGTTGCTGAGCGCATCAATCCATACATATACAACATGCTTCTCATCAAAGCTTACCGGAACGCCCCACTTGAAGGTGGAACGGGATACACAAAGGTCCTGCAGACCCGGAAGAAGGAAGTTGTTCATCATCTCGTTCTTACGGGATTCCGGCTGGATAAATTCCGGATGGGTATTAATATAATCAATCAGACGGTCTGCATACTTCGAAAGCTTCAGGAAATAAGCATCTTCCTTCGCCGGCTGGCAGTCACGTCCGCAGTCCGGACATTTGCCATCCACCAACTGGGAAGAAGTAAAGAAGGACTCACACGGAGTACAATACATACCCTCATAATATCCTTTATATATATCACCCTGGTCATAGAGCTTCTTGAAAATCTTCTGAATCTGGAGCTCATGATCTGTATCCGTGGTACGGATGAACTTATCATAAGAAGTATTCATCTTGTCCCAGATTGCCTTTACCTGACCGGCAATATCATCTACAAACTCTTTCGGAGTTACACCGGCAGCTGCTGCCTTCTCCTCAATCTTCTGACCGTGCTCGTCGGTACCGGTCTGGAAATATACCTCATAACCCTGCATTCTTTTGTATCTTGCAATACTATCCGCAAGGATAATTTCATAAGTATTACCAATGTGCGGCTTGCCCGAAGTATAAGCAATCGCAGTTGAAATATAATACGGTTTCTTCTCCATTCTTCACTATGCCTTTCCTGCGTCTGCATCCAAAAGATACACTCTTTTGTACAAACACAAATCCATATTATGCACGGAATAAGGTTAGCAACCGGATGTATTACTGCTCTTGCAACCATCCCACCGCGCTCATCTTAGCCGGCGGCTCCTGTTACAAGGCGGTTGTCTGAAACAACCGATACATCAGGCTACTAACCTTATTCGGCATATGCCTTCCAAAACGCTCCCCAACGCTTCATCCTCTGGTAATACCTTCTCAAGATATCAACCGCAGTCATTATATCAACCAACCGCCCAAAAGTCAACGTCAGCGCGGACGCTCAAAACTGATTTGTGCAACTCCCACAAGAATCATTTAGAAATTTGTAAAAAACGACGTTACCAGATTCTGCAATGCCAACTGATCCTTTACTCCCATCATCTCACGTGCAGAATGCATTGCCAAAAGCGGTACACCCATATCCAGACCACACATTGGAAGATGCGATGCCATGCGGTTGCCAATCGTTCCACCACCGGCTACATCGGAGCGATTCACATACTTCTTATATGGAATCTGCTCCTTTTCGCACAAAAGTTCCAGTCGGGACAAAGTCTCAAGATTATTGATGTATTTCTGATTGCTGTTAAGCTTAAAAACAACGCCTTCATTCATAAGTGCAAAGTTCGTCGGATCATTCTTACCAACAAAATTCGGATGCAATGCGTGTGCAACATCCACGGACAACAAGGTGCCTGCCATAATATCGGCATTCATCTCACTGCGTGATTTTCCGAGTGCTTCATAGATATTTTCAAGCAACATCGGAAGCGTTCTCGAATCTGCTCCGCGTGCCGTAAGACTACCAATCTCTTCATTGTCATACAGTGCAATCACACTGATACCATCGGGAACACCGGCTTCGCACAGACCCTCCAGTAATGCATAACAAGAGGTCAGATTATCCAGACGCGGTGCGGACAAAAACTCCTCGTTCATGCCTTGGAACAACGCGTCTTCCGTATTATATACAAACAAATCAAAATCCAGAATGTCTTCTGCCTTTACCTTTAACTTCTTGGCTAGGAACTTCACAAAACCGGCGTCTTTCTCCTTCTCATCTTTCATACCAAGCAACGGCAGCAGTTCCGTCTGCGGATTCCACTCGTGTCCCTTATTCGCATCGCGATTCATATGAATTGCAAGATTCGGAATCGTAAGAACCGGTGCTTTCAGATCTACCAATTGTAATTTCGGCATTGCATTCTGTCCATCTCGAAGTGCGACACTTCCTGCAATCGAAAGCGGTCGGTCCAGCCAGGAGTTATGAATCGGTCCGCCGTAAATATCCGTGTTCAGACGCAGATACAATTGCTGCGGACAATCCGGATTCGGCTTAATATGAAAACAAGGGGAATCGGTATGTGCGCCCGCAAGCTTCAACATACCTCCGGCATTACCGATTACAAAGGCAAACAGACAGGTAGGATATGGACTGTACCAGAACTTTGCACCCGGCTTTACCGCATCTGCTGCCATCGGTGACCATTCTGCAAATCCTGCAGCAGACAGTCTTTTGATTCCTGCAGCCACTGCATGATATGCCGTCGGAGATTCCTTAATATATGTGGCTAATTTTTTCGAAATATCTTTGCATTTTTTCATATCGCTCATGATTTCTCTCCTCGTTCCAATGCTTTCTTTAAGATTACGTGGGAGTTTCCGTCTTGTCAACCCCGCGTTCAAAGGAAAATCACAAAAATATGCTATAAAACTAACAAATTGGGACTCGTCAAAAGCAATAATTTATGATACACTATACGCGTTAAAATATCCGAATTTATACGAAGAGAAATGAGGCAGCACATTGCTTGTTTCAGAATCACACAAAAAACAGTTTCATGATATCTGTGATGAAGTTATCAGTGGTATCCGGATTGAGAACGGCGTCGGAACCCTGCAGGAGAAGACCATTCATGCAGTTTTAAAAAACTTCTATGAACCGGACTCCTCAAAACAGGAGCAAAAAGTTGCCGGTTTTGTTGCAGATATTTTTACCGGTGAAGAGATTATCGAGATCCAGACACGTGGATTTTATAAGCTCCGAAGAAAACTGGAAGCATTCTTGCCGCTCTATCCGGTTACTATCGTTTATCCGGTCAACCATCACAAATGGTTACGCTGGGTCAACCAAACCACCGGCGAGGTGAGCAAGCCGCGCAAGTCTCCCAAAACGGGATCGGCGCTTTCTGTTTTTCCCGAACTTTACCGGATTAAGATGTTTCTGCCCCATAAGAATCTAAAATTTCATGTTGTCTTATTGGATGTTGAAGAATACCGTCTGCTGGATGGTTGGAGCAAGGATCTGAAAAAAGGTTCTACTCGGAATGATGGTATTCCTACCGATTTATACGACATCGTTACCTTGGAGACACAATCAGATTTTGCCCGATTATTACCCAGGGAACTTCCGGATGAATTTACTTCCGCAGATTTAAGACAACAGCTTCATTGTAACCAATCACTTGCCGGTGTTATGTTGAATATTCTTTCACACATCGGCGTAGTTCACAAAACAGGAAAAAAAGGAAACAACATCGTTTATCGCCGATAAAGGAGGCCTTTATGTTTCGCAACAAAAGAAAAACCTTTGGTTTATTTATTACCGACCATTTCGACGACACATTTCAATCTGAATTATGTCGTGGTATTGTTGAAACTGCCAGACAAAACGATATCAACGTGGCCATTTTCTCCATGTACACTTCTTACGACCTCCCGATCTTTGATCAGGGTGAGATGAATGTCTTTGAGCTGGCCGATATTTCCCAGCTGGACGGACTTATTTTTGCTACCACACCTACATACTTTACCGAAGAACAGATTCAGAGGGTGAAACGGCTCTGCGAACGTGCTTCCTGCCCTGCAATTTCTCTGAATACAGATTTTGGTTTTATTCCCTGTGTAACCATTGACAACTATCATGTTCTGGAAGAAGTAATCGAGCACTTTGTAACAGATCACGGCTTTACCCGTATCGACTTTTTATCCGGAACTCCTCACATGCAGATCGCAAAAGATCGCCTTAGATGCTACGAAGATTGTATGAAGCGTCACGGTCTCTATGACGAACGTCGTGTGTTCCACGGTGATTTCTGGCGGAATAAATCAGTAGATGCAACCAAGTATTTTCTCGAATTAGAAGATGAACTTCCGCAGGCAATTGTTTGTGCGAACGATTATTCTGCTCTCGTGGTTTGCCATGAACTTAATAAGCGTGGTATCCGGGTTCCGGAAGATGTTGCAGTCACCGGCTGTGATGACATTGAAGATGCCATCACCTATTCCCCGCCATTAACAACGGTTAATATCTCTGCATATTCCATGGGTACCATCGGTGTAAACTGTCTGCTGTCCATGCTCCGCGGCGAAGAGATTCCGCACACCTCGTATTGCGATCATTTTACCGTTTACCGCGAGTCCTGTGGTTGCGGCACGATGGATAAGACCGAACTGCGTAGCCTGCGACAGCGTGTAACAGAGGATCGCTCCAATCAGGAAATTCTTGCAAACCGCGTTATGTACCTCTCTATTGAGTTGCAGTCTGCACCGGATGTAGAGAATCTCTACCAACAGCTTTCGGATTTCTTTGCATGGGAACATAAGATAAAAGGTTTCTGTATCTGCCTCTCCACCGATTGGAAAGAGCGTGGACAACAACGTGAAAGTTTTGGCTTCACCGAGACGGTTAATATGGAGATGGGTATCTATAACGCGACCCGTATCCCGGCAGAAAGCTTTTCCAAAAAACAGCTTTTGCCAACAATTATGCTGGAAGACCGGCCATTGGCCTACATCTTCTCCTCAGTCCATTATCGTAGCTGTTGCTACGGATACTTTGCATTTAATTATGAAGACAGTCTGGCGCATACCGCAGAGATACTTCCACTCTTTGTTTACTTTTCCAACTCCCTGGAAGCATATCGTATCCGCTATGAATTGCAACAGACTGTAGATGAATTGAACACGCTTTACATACACGACTCCTTGTCCGGATTGATGAACCGTCGCGGTTTCCAGTTGCGCAGTGAAGAGATGTATCGCCGTGCCTGTGAAGAGGGCTTGTCATTATTCTCATTTGCTGCAGACCTGGATGATTTGAAGTATATCAATGATACTTATGGTCATGCACAAGGCGATATTGCACTAAAACGTATCGCTCAGGCGCTCTTGTCTGCTGCTCAGGCAGGAGAACCTTGTGCACGTATCGGTGGTGACGAGTATGCTGTTTTCGGTGTCGGCTATACGCAAAAAGACGCAGAAAACTTTGCCAAAGACTTCCTCTATACGCTGGAGCGCTTAAACAAAACCAATCCGGAAACATATCCGGCAGCTGCCAGCTGGGGTTATGTTCTATATAATGATCCTTCCAAGTTCACCATTGAGGAGATTATGCGTGCTACCGATGAGCGTATGTATCAGATGAAGATTGACCACAAGAATAAATAGGATTTGTTTTCATATATTGTGATAAGCAGAAAACCGGCAGAACAGTTCTGCCGGTTTTTTCTCATTTTACATTTCTGTGGAGGTTGTATGCTAAATCTTCTCTGGGCAGGCATGTTACTGATCGGTCTCATCTATGGTTGTATCCACGGAACCATCACGCAGGTAAACACTGCACTTTTAGACTCTGCGAAAGATGCCGTTACCCTCTGTATTACCATGCTCGGTGTCATGGCCTTCTGGACCGGTCTTATGGCGATTGCCCGCTCTGCCGGTATCATCTCCCGATTGGAACGTTTCCTTCGTCCGTTGTTGCATCTGCTCTTCCCGGGTGTCCCCAAAGATCATCCGGCCGGGGAATATATTGTATCAAATCTGATTGCAAATTTTCTGGGACTGGGTTGGGCCGCCACACCGTTTGGATTAAAAGCCATGAAAGAACTCTCCGATCTGAATCCAGAAAAAGAGAAATCCCGGGCAAGCACTGACATGTGTACCTTCCTTATCATCAACATTGCCTCTCTGCAATTGATTCCGGTCAATATCATTGCCTACCGGAGTCAGTACGGCTCAGTAAATCCTACCGCAACACTTACTGCAGGCATTATTGCTACTTTTATTTCTGTTTTATCAGGTATTATATTTTCCGTTGTCGCACGACGATTCTCTCATCGTAACAAAAGAGCCGTATGATGATACGGCTCTTTCCTGTCACGGTATTGTTTTCGCTTATAACATTTTCATAACTTGATATTTTTCAGCAATGCAGCAAGTCCGGTGGTCGCTTCCCCGCCACTCGAATATTCAAACGGTGCTTCTTCCAGTTCATCTTCTACCGGTTCTTTCTCAGTGGCAGCCTTGATGCTGAGACTTACTTTTCCGTCTTTTACTTCCAGAATCTTTACTGTGACACTGTCGCCTTCCTTCAGTACCTCCGCCGGCGATTTCAGACGTTTCTCACTAATCTGGGAAATATGCACCAGACCGGACAGCCCTTCTCCAAACTGCACAAACGCACCAAACGGCATCAACTTTTCTACAATACCATTTACTACGGTTCCGGGGATCAGATTGTTCACTCTGCGTGTATAGGATTCTTTTTCCGCTTCTTTCTCTACTTCTTTTGCAGAAAGAACCAGCTTTTTCTCCTCTTCATCTGCCGTAATTACCACGACTGATAACTCTTTTCCTACAAACAAGCTTACATCCTCTACATAGTTCATTGCGAGTTGAGATGCCGGGATAAATGCCCGGATTCCTTTTAAGAAGGTTGTCACACCACCTTTTACGGCTTCGGCTACCTTTACCTTGCAAACCGTCTTTTCTTCTTTCATTTTCTCCAGTGCTTCCCATGCCAGAAGGTCATCTGCTTTTTTTCTGGAAAGAAGTAGATTCCCTTCTCTGTCTTCGCGCAATACCGTTGCGCTCACGACCTCACCGATTGCAATGTCTGCCTTAATAGAGAAACGGGGATCATTGCTCAGTTCTTCTAACTTAATAATGCCTTCTGCATAAGAACCAAGATCAATAATAACCTCACTGTCCGATATGCCGATTACCGGTCCGGATACAATATCTCCGGGCATATGCTTATGAAATGACTTTTCCAATTCGTCTGCAAACTCGTCCATAGACGGAATAACTTCTTCCACAATCTCCGTCACAATTTCTTCCGTAGTCACGTCTGTTTTTTCCTCTGCCATCTAATTGCCATCCTTTCCAACAGCCACCTTTTATATCGTGCTGTTGCAAGCTCATTATTTCCATTATTATTGCATAGACGCCCTGAAAAAACAAGCCTGAACCCCCGACAAATACACCCTTTTTTCATGCCTTTATTTCGACAGCAACACTCTTATTTCTACTCACGAATATTGACAATATTTACGAAATATGGTAGCATTGCAATACGAATTACAACATTTGCTCGTCGCATATTTCAGATTTATTTCTTTGACATATCGACATGCTTATACGATTGGAGGTCCACATGAAAAGCACTGGTATTGTAAGAAAACTTGATGAGCTCGGACGTATCACTCTCCCCATCGAGTTAAGAAGAACCCTTGGCGTTGAGGAAAGAGATCCGTTGGAGATTTACGTAGAAGAAGAGAAGATTATTCTTCAGAAGTACGAGCCGGCTGATATCTTCAGCGGTTCCAGAGAAGAACTTTATGACTACTGCGGTAAGAAGGTTTCCAAGAAGACCATCACCGAACTTGCAAAGCTCGCAGGTCTTATCTAACCAATTACGAATCAAATACAAAGAGCCGATTTTCATCGGCTCTTTTTCATTCGCTCAATAATGCTTGATATACCTCTCTTTTTCCAATTCCGCGATCTGCTGCCACGGCTTTCATGGCTTCCTTTTTCTCCATGCCCTGATCCAGATAATATTGCATATGTTCTTCAATCGATATCTGTTGCCACTCTTCCTGTGCCGCTTTCTCCAGCTCTTTGGGTTCGACTCCCTCAACAATCAGAACACATTCCCCTTTCGGAGCATTTTCCTCATAATATGCGAGTGCCTGCTCAATCGTAGAAGCAAATACGGTCTCATGTTTCTTGGTCAATTCCCGGCATACGGATATCTTGCGGTCACCTAACGCCTCCAGTAATTCTGCCAAAGTCTTCACCAAACGGTGAGGGGCTTCATACAGAATGATGGTTCGGGTCTCTGTCTGAAGCTCTTTTAGTCGTGCTGCCCTTATCTTCTTATCCGGCGGCAGAAAAGCTTCAAACGCAAATCTTCCGGTCGGAAGTCCCGACATGGTAAGTGCTGTCACGCAGGCACATGCCCCCGGAAGCGAACTAACCGGAATTCCTGCTTCTCTTGCCAGCATCACCAAATGCTCTCCGGGATCTGAGATGCCCGGTGTACCGGCGTCCGTAATCAACGCGATGTTCGTTCCCGCCAACAATTTTTCTACCAACTGCGGTCCTTTGCTAAACTTATTAAACTCATGATAACTTGTCATCGGCGTATTGATTTCGAAATGGTTCAACAGCTTAATGCTGTTTCTTGTATCTTCCGCCGCAATCAGGTCAACTTCTTTTAGAGTTCGGAGAACCCGAAACGTCATATCTTCCAGATTTCCGATTGGCGTCGCACACAAATACAATGTTCCTGCCATACTACATCCTTTCTCAATATCCGTAATTCTCCCGCATTTCTTTTGAGTATACATTCGGCGCATCCCAGACAATCAACGGTGCGTCCACCGTAATCCGCGGTTTTCCTCCGCGGGTTGCCTCAATCAGCACCATGTTCGGTTCGCGGTCTGCATAGGGGTGCACCAGACGCATCCGTTTTGGTTCCAATTTATATCGGTTCATCGTTACCATAATTTCACCCAGGCGGAACGGCCGGTGTACCATGAACAGATGCCCTCCCGGTTTCAGACAAGCGGCGCTTTCCCTGATTACATCTTCCAGAGTGCACAAAATCTCATGTCTTGCAATTGCCTTTGGCTGATCCGGATTCGCAAGTCCGTGTCCACCGGTCATATACGGCGGATTCACGGTTACAACGTCAAAGGAAGCGGCAGCAAAAAGCTTCGACGCTTCCCTAACATCTCCGGTAATTACCGATATTTTATTATCCTGTCCGTTCATCTGTATGCTGCGCCGTGCCATGTCTGCACTTTCTTCCTGTATCTCCAGTGCAGTAAAATGCTCCGCCGGTGTTTTTGCCTCCATCAGAATCGGAACAATCCCCGTTCCGGTACAAAGATCCAACACCTTATCACCCGGTTTTGCTTTTGCAAATCCACTCAGTAGCACTGCGTCCATGCCAAAACAAAACTTTTCCGGATGTTGCAAAATCTTCAACCCGCTCAGCTGCAGATCATCCAGACGTTCTCCGTCTTTAATCATCCAGATGATTTCCTTCCTTCTTCTCCAGACGTTCCAGTTCACGAAGCTCTGCATCCATTGCTACATGTTCCTTCTTCTTGCGCGGCTTAAACTGCAGATCGCTTACCTTGTAATCTCTGGATTCCTTCACATCATCTTCCAGTGTAACAATTACCTTTACCATCTGTTTCAGCACGCTGACTGCGGATACCTCGCCTTGCAGCCCGTCATTGGTTGTCACATGATCTCCGATATTCGGAAGACGGCTGTTCAGTTCTTCATATGCCTCTTCTTCATTTTTCAGACAGCACATCAGGCGGCCGCATACTCCGGATATCTTCGTCGGGTTCAGAGACAGGTTCTGCTCCTTTGCCATGCGGATGGATACCGGAGCAAAGTCTGCCAGATAAGTATGACAACACAAAGCTCTTCCGCAAATACCGATGCCACCTACAATCTTCGTCTCATCCCGTACACCAATCTGTCTTAACTCGATACGGATACGGAATACAGCTGCCAGATCCTTTACCAGTTCTCTGAAGTCTACACGTCCGTCTGCGGTAAAATAGAACAACACTTTATTTCCGTCAAAAGTATATTCACAGTCCAAGAGTCGCATCTCAAGCTCATGCTTTGCAATCTTTTCCCTGCAGATCTCCATCGCTTCTTTTTCTTTTTCTTTGTTCGCTGCTTCTGTCGCGTCATCCTCTTCGGTTGCCAGACGGATCACCGGCTTGAGCGGAGAGGAAATGGCTTCGTCCTCTACTTCCCTCGGGCTTAACACCACGGTTCCGTATTCGACACCGCGGGAGGTCTCCACGATAACATGTGCTCCTGTTTCTACCTCCAGCCCGTTCGGCTCAAAATAATATATCTTTCCGGCTTTACGGAAACGAACTCCGATAATTGTCTTCATACTACCTCCATTCCGGGAAAATCCCGGTTCATTTATTACTCTGTTTCTTTCATGGTCAGAAACAATAACTCTAATACGGTCTCTGTGCTCACATTTGCTTTTAATCTGGTTCTTGCTGTCTCAACTCCCTGAATCACACGGTTCAAAGCAGCAAAACTTCGGGTCATGGCATATCTTCTCAGTTCCGTCAATTCTCCACGGAACACCAGCTCGTCTGCCTTCTGTGATGCTTTTAGAATTAACACATCACGAAACCATAAAGTAATCAGATCCAGTTCGTCTGCAATTGCATCCTTATCTTCAATCAACGACTTTCCTGCCGCTACAATCTCCGAGCTTGTCATCTCATCCAAATGGCGAAGCAGATGCAGGATGGTTTCTTTTCGTTCCTCAAACTCTGACGAAGATGCAAACCGTAACGCCCGTCCGAGATTCCCGCAGGCAAATCCTGCTGCCAGCTGTGCATGATATTCCGGAATCGCAAGTTTTTGCACCAGATGATCACAAATCACCTTAGAAGAAAGCGGTCTGGTGTCCAGACGGACCACACGTGACAGAATGGTCTGTAACAACAGGCTTTCATTGTCTACCAATAACAGAATTACTGCATATTCCGGCGGTTCCTCTAATGTTTTCAGCAGTGCATTCTGCGCCTGCTCATTCATCTTCTCCGCCTCATCAATGATGAACACCTTATATGGTGCACTATATGGTTTAATTTGTATCTCTGCATTCAGTTGAAGGCGGATATCGTCCACGCTGATGATGGATTTTTCATGAGTAACATAACTGATATCCGGATGATTGCCGGAAGCAGCCTGCATACAGGATTTACAACGTCCGCACGCTTCGATGCCGCCCTCTTCGCACTGCAGGGCTCTTGCAAATGCTGTCGCAAGCATCATCTTTCCGGAACCGTCTTCACCGTTCAGCAGATAGGCATGGGAAATACTCCGCTGTTTCAGGGCAGTCTGAAAATGCCGCACGACGGATTCATTTCCCAAGATGTCC
This sequence comes from Lachnospiraceae bacterium, assembly GCA_045593785.1. Lineage (GTDB taxonomy): Bacteria > Bacillota > Clostridia > Lachnospirales > Lachnospiraceae > SZUA-448. Next base: position 30,464 of record JAZNXH010000139.1, on the reverse strand, counting down.
CGGAACAGGGAAATCTTACGTTCTTCCCTTTGCTCTTCCCCACTTATCACCATGTTCCAATCCCCTAAATTGACTTAACTTATCTCTGCCACCGTTTTAGGTCAGGATATCAATCAACATTCCGCAGATTTCATCAATCTTGCTCAAGATTGCCAGTGCATCCTTTTCTTCCTGCAACAAAGCCTCTGCCAGCTCGTCCAGATTCTTGTCCACCAACCGGATCATCCCGTACACACGATGCCGTCCGCGCCGGTCTAAGAAATTCTCTCTGGTGAATTTATGTGAATGCGTTGCAATCTCGTTCATGAAGCTTTTTATCAACTCACGGTAACGGCGCATATCGCGGATATCCATATGCTTCTTGATATGATCGCCCTGTGCCACGATGTCCTTCATCATTGCAGACAGGCGTGCCTGCAACTCCTGCTCCTCAATATTGCTCAGCAGGGTAAACTTAAAAGAACCGTCGGACGGTTGCACCGGCGGTTTCGTCTCAGTTTGGTTCACCGTTTGCATTTGGTTAATCTTAATATCCATATCACAGTCACCGTGCAAGTCTTTTACTTCAGAGTAAGTATAACATACTTTCTGAATAAAACATAGTGAAAATTTTTTGTCATATAAAAACCAGTCAGGATTTCACCGAAGATTAAGAATTCATTAAAACTCCCGGAATTCAAACTTCGTTCATAAATTGGTGTTATGATAACAGTAGTACTTCACGAAAGGATAATACAGTGAAAGATTTACCGATTTTTTATAACGAAGCAGACGAATGGGCACGCGCCATGTTTATATATGACGCAGCACTCAAAGAACTGAATACCCGTCTTGATATCTGGAACAAAGAGTTCAAACTGATTCATCAGTATAACCCGATCGAGCACGTTACATCCCGTATCAAATCTCCGCAGAGTATCGCAAAAAAGATGCGGAAACGTGACCTCGAACTCAACATCCGCAATATCATGGATTATATCAATGACATCGCCGGCATCCGCATCATCTGTTCCTTTACAGCGGACATCTACCGCATTGCAGATTTGCTGGAAGAACAGGCAGATATCAAGATTCTGAAGATAAAGGACTACATACAGCATCCGAAGGAAAACGGCTACATGAGTTATCACATGATTGTTGCTGTTCCGGTCGCTCTCTCCAGCGGTGTCGTGGATACCAAAGTAGAGATTCAGATCCGCACTATCGCGATGGACTTCTGGGCAAGCCTTGAGCATAAGATATACTACAAATTCGAAGGCAAAGCCCCCTCCCATATCCGTCGTGAGTTAAAAGAGTGCGCCGACCTTGTCAGCTTCCTTGACAAGAAGATGCTCTCCATCAACGAAGAAGTCCGCATGTTCAGTGAGCATCCGTATACGGAATACGAAGAAGCAGAACACACTGATTATACAAATACAACTGCAGAAACCGGTTCCGAATCCGTGAATTCCCCTATTTTGGATGTCGATTATATTGAAACTCCAATTGACGACGAATCTGCTTCTTCGGAGCGGATTTCCCGTCGGAAAACAGTAAAAGCAAATTCACGATAGTTATTTTTTAAAAAAAGTGTTGACAAATGAATTTGTCAGTCCTATAATGCAGCCGTAACAGTAAACTAAGTTTTTTGAAAGGAGGTAGCTTCATGATTATGTATGATTCGATTCAATTGAACACCATGACAACTGAACATGCAATATATGCAATGACTACCTCGTGTACAAACAACTAGGCTTTTGTATTCTTGTGCCGTGGTGTCTTGCCACGGCTTTTTTTATTTCTTTGTGTTTTCTCAAAGAATTTTACCACTAAAGATCCGTACCTGTGCCCCGGATCGTCTTCGCGTCTCCCTTCAGCAAGGAACGCATCTGCCGTGTCGGACACTCCCAAGACAAAGCCACCCCGAAAAGACTAAGGGAGGGGATTCCTGACATGAAATTATCCACTTACATATTGAAACACAGCCATCTATACATCCTATCCATCGTCTGCCTGATACTTCAGGTCGGTCTGGATATGCTCAGTCCGCAGATTACCAAGCGCTTGATTGACGATGTCCTTGGTAATGGTGAATGGACTATGTTCCCATGGCTGCTCGCCGGCATTGCCGGCATTGGTGTTGGCCGTTGTATCTTTGGTTACATCAAGGAATATAACTATGATCGTGCCGGTTCCAAGATTGCCAACTGCATCCGACGGGATTTATTCCACCATGTGCAAAGTCTCTCGGTCGGATTTTTTGACAAGACAAATACCGGTGAACTGATGTCCCGAGTAAAAGATGACGTAGACCGCATCTGGGATGTCTTAAGTTACGTCAGCATGCTGGTTCTGGAAGTTATCATCCACACCGGTATGATTCTGTTCTGTATCTTCCGCCTGTCACCAAAGCTTGCCGTGATTCCGCTGATTGCACTTCCGATTGTTGCTGCCATCGCGATTTTTATGGAACGCAAGCTCGATAAGGTTTATGAAGATATCAGCGAGGAGAATGCAACACTCAACACCGTGGCACAAGAAAACCTTGCCGGTGTCCGTACGGTCAAGTCCTTTGCCCGTGAAAAATTTGAAATCAGCAAATTTCTTTCACATAATAAGCGTTACTATGAATTGAATATGCAGCAGAGCAAGGTGTTCATCCGCTACCAGCCGATTGTTCAGCTGATTACCAAGCTGTTGCCGGTCATTGCCGTTATTCTGGGCGGTTTCGAAGTTATCCGTGGCGAGATGACGCTCGGTACCCTGACTGCATTTGCAGAATACTGTATGAACATTGTCTGGCCGATTGAGATGCTTGGCTGGCTGTCCAACAGCATGGCTGCCGGAATTGCTTCCAACAAACGAATTAAAAAAGTCTATGAGGAAGTGCCCGTTATCACAGATCCCGAAACACCGGAAATGCTCGACAAGGTAGAAGGACATATCCGTTTTGATCATGTATCATTGACTCTGAATGAGAAAGAAATCCTAAAAGACATCAGCTTTGACCTGAAAGCCGGAAAAACGCTCGGCATCATGGGCTGTACCGGTTCCGGTAAAACAACCATACTGAATCTTTTACAACGATTTTACGATCCGACGGAAGGCTGCGTCTCCTTAGATAATGTGGATCTTCGTAATCTCACACTGGAACAGGTGAGAAGCAGTACGGCACCTGTTATGCAGGACGTCTTCCTGTTTTCCGATACCATTGATTCCAATGTACGCCTCGGTATGCAGGCAAAACTGACACAAGAAGATGTACATACCTCTCTCATGCAGGCGCAGGCTTCTGAATTCGTTGATAAGTTGAGTGATAAAGAAGATACCTTAATCGGCGAGCGCGGCGTCGGACTGTCCGGTGGACAGAAGCAACGAATCAGCATCGCTCGTGCATTATCGAAAAAAGCTCCGATTCTGGTTCTGGATGATTCTACCTCTGCTCTGGATACTGAGACAGAGCAGGAGATTCAGAAGACACTGAATGAGTTGCAAGGTATTACCAAACTAATCATCGCGCACCGCATCTCTGCAGTACGAAAGGCAGATGAAATCATCGTACTCGAAGACGGAAAAATTGCCGAACGTGGCACACATGATACATTATTGACACAAAAAGGTTTGTATTATGCCACTTATCTGTCACAATACGGCGCAATAATATAGAAAGAAGGCGAGCAACATGCCCATTAATACAGTAAAGCAGGATGAGAAGTCATCTGCTTCTAAAAAAAGCATAACGCTATTTCGTCTGTTCCATTATCTGGTATCTTATACCGGCATTATCAGTGTTGTACTGGTTATCATGCTGGCAACCATAGGAATCAATCTGGTCAATCCATTGATTCTGGAACGGGCAATCAATGTAAATATCGCAAACAAAGATACCGAAGGACTTCTGCAGCTTGGCATTGCCGCCGTGGTACTGAATCTGTTTCTGATTCTGCTGATTAAGCTTCGTATGTACCTGATGGCAAAGCTGTCTAATGACGTACTCCTTCGTATCCGCCAGGAGCTGTACACACACATCCAGACGCTCGGTTTTCATTTCTTTGACAGCCGACCGACCGGTAAGATACTTGCACGTATCATCGGTGATGTCAATTCCTTAAAGGATGTTCTGTCAAACAGTGTCACCACACTGATTCCGGATTTTCTTACGATTGTATCTGTTGTGGTCATTATGTTTATCAAGCATCCGACCCTGGCTGCCTGTTCCCTCTGCACTCTGCCGCTGATGGCAGTCGGCGTATACTTCGTACAGTCCCGTGCACATAAGGGCTGGCAAGTATTCCGTAAGAAAAGTTCAAACCTGAACGCTTTTATCCATGAGGATATCTCCGGTATGAAAGCGGTCCAGAGTTTCTGTGCAGAAGATGAGACCAGAGAAACCTTTGACGTGCTTTTGAACGAACACCGTGGTTCCTTTATCGATGCAGTCCGTTATGCGGATGCTTTCGGACCCGTCGTAGATTTCTGTTGGGGCTTTGGCAGTATGGCACTCTACTATGCCGGCACACGTCTTGCCGGTGGCGGAGAGATTGCTATCGGAACGATATTTGCATTTGCCACTTACATATCCATGTTCTGGCAGCCTTTATTAAACTTAAGTAACTACTACAACCAGTTAGTCACCAATATCGCAGGAGCGGAACGAATCTTTGAGATTCTGGATACCGAACCGGAAATTACCGACGCAGAGGATGTGGTTGCCCTGCCTGATGTTCAGGGAGCCATCACCTTTGAAGATGTATCGTTCTCCTATGACGAGAACACGCATGTGCTGGATCGCGTAAGCTTCCATGTTGAGCCGGGCGAAACCATTGCACTTGTCGGACCTACCGGTGCCGGAAAAACTACCATTGTCAATCTGATCAGCCGTTTCTACGATATTCAAAGTGGCACTATCCGCATCGACGGTCATGACCTGAAGAGCGTCTCAATTGAGAGCCTTCGTGAACAGATGGGGGTCATGACCCAGGACAACTTCCTCTTCTCCGGAACGGTAAAAGACAATATCCGTTACGGAAAACTGGATGCAACGGATGACGAGATTGTTGCCGCAGCCAAAGCAGTCAATGCACACGACTTTATCATGAAACTGGAAAAGGGTTACGATACGGAGCTTAAGGAGCGCGGTGCCGGTCTTTCGGTTGGTCAACGCCAGCTCCTTGCCTTTGCAAGAACCATGGTATCGATGCCAAAGATCTTAATACTGGATGAAGCAACTTCCAGTATTGATACTAAGACAGAACTCATGGTGCAGGAAGGAATTGAAAAGCTCCTTGCCGGTAGAACTTCATTTGTTATCGCCCACCGCTTATCTACCATACAGAAGGCGGATCGGATTTTTGTTATTGACAAAGGCGGTATCGAAGAGCAGGGAACTCCTGCTGAACTCATGGCAAAGAAAGGCGCATACTACCGCCTGTATATGGCACAATTTAGTGCATAATCCATATTTTTTACAGCAAGCCAAAAGCACACCAATTGCAGGTGTGCTTTTTTGTTTATTGCATCTGTAACCGATATTCGCTATAATTATTTTATCACAATAAAGGAATGGGATTGCTATGTCTCGCAAAAAGAGAAAAAGAATACGAAATCTACTATGGCTACTGGTTCTTCTATTGGTATTTCTCTGTGTTGGTATCTTTATGAGTTGGATTTTGACCAACGACAGTGAACAGATTCGTTCAGATGTGAATCAGTTCATTAATGATATCAAAGGGATTACTCCCACGCCAACGTCCACACCGACTCCGACTCCGACGAATACACCGACACCGACGCCGACGAATACACCAACTCCCACACCGATTGCCGGAAGGATCGTTGTTGATGCCGGACATGGTGGTTCAGACAATGGTGCCGTATACAATGGCAAAAAAGAAAAAGATATTGCTTTGGATCTTGCTCTTGAACTGAAAACGCGTCTCGAAGCCAAAGACTATGACGTCTTCCTGACCCGGGACAGCGATGACCTTACCGGTCCTTATGATGTAAACGGCAATAACCGAATCAATCCAAGTGAGCGCGTCCAGTTAATTAATTCATATTCTGCAGATCTTGTTATTAGTCTGCACCTGAATTCCTATGCTACTGATACTTCCGTCAGCGGATTGGAAATCCTTTACGGCGATAATTCTGAGTTATCCAAGGAACTGGCTTCCACGCTTTTATCTCCTGTGATTTCTTATTCCGGAACCAAAGACCGTGGTGTAAAATACCGCCCGGACGTCCTAATTTTACAAGAATCTCTCGCTCCTGCGGTATTAATCGAGACCGGTTTCATTACAAATGCAACCGATGTTGCCAACCTGGAAGACTTTGTCTATAAACACCAGCTGGTCCAAGGAATTGTAGAAGGCGTTGAGTCTTATATGAAACTACATTAGTCTATGTGAAGCGGAAGATAAAAGGAAAACGCAGTCCCTTTTTGATATTGGGTACGGATGTGAATTCTCCCGCCATGCGATACAATAATCAATTTCGCAATTGATAATCCGAGACCATGTCCCGCAATATTCTTTCCTCTGACATCATCGGAGCGGTAAAAACGACTGAAGATACGATTTAAATCTTTCTTTTTCATACCGATTCCGCTGTCTTCAATTATTACTTCACATTCATTTCGAACGGTTCGGCAGGCGATGCTTATGGTATCGCCTGCTTCTGTATATTTTACGGCATTATCAATGAATACCCGGATTGCCTGTTTCATAACCTGTTTGTCACCGTAGACAACGCTTTCCTGTGCATCACAGCTTAATTGCCGTTCTTCCACTACCATCTCTGTTTCACGGAAGACTTCCTCTACGATTTCCTTCATATCAAACACTTCACGCTTCAATTTCAGTGTTTTGCGATCATGACGTGACAAGAAGAGCAGTTTTTCTACCAGATCCTGCATTTCCTTTGACACCTTACATAATGCAGTTACTGCCTCTTCCAGTATCTCCGGATCGTTAGCTCCCCAGCGTTCCAACAGATTGGCATAGCCTTGCACCACTGCAATCGGAGTTCTAAGTTCATGAGATGCATTGGATACAAACTGCTTCTGGCTTTCATATGCTCCTTCAATTCGATCTAACATCTCATTGCATACGATAGATAAATCTCTGATTTCTTCACTAACATTAAAAATATCCAAACGTTCACTGTGCAAGTTGTTTACCGTCATACGATTCAATATCGCTGCCATCTTTTTCATGGGATTCAGCAAGGTACGTAACTGCACCATACTGTAACGATAAAAAACATAAACACCCAGCAGATATATCACAAGCACCACAAAAAAAACAGAAATTGTCCCATGTATATGAGGTGAAATATTGATATAGGCACTTACTGTGCACTCTACACCTTGGTATATCAGAGGATACCGATCTACTGCATAAATCTGTTTCTTGTCCTCCTGTTGTGTTGTTTGTATCCGCTGAAATAAGCCAAGAAGCGGTGAATGCTCCCCGGAATTGTCAAATATTTCTATTTTGTCCTTTTTGGTCAAAATGCGGTATTTGACCCGGCTTTGTTCTAAATCGCTTACTGATATTTTCCCATTTTCCAGATTTACAATCACGGTCTCTGCTTCTTCTTTATAACTTCCCAACAAACCGTACAGAACCAACCATCCGCTTAAGAATAAAACCGGCACGACAAAAAACAGCAGGAGGCGAAGCTGCTTTCCTGCCATCTTTTCTACGATTGATTGTTGCCGTTTTTGTTTTCTCATTTGTTTTCGTCCTTTATGATATAGCCAACCCCACGAACCGTATGTATCAGGGTAATACCAAACCGGTCATCGATTTTCTGACGCAGGTACCGGATATAAACATCTACTACATTGGTATCTCCATAGTAATCATAATCCCAAACATCCTTTAGAATACGTTCTCTGCTTAATGCCGTTCCTTTGTTTTCCAACATACATTCCAGAAGTTCGTATTCCTTCTTTGTAAGATTGATTTCTTCATCCCCATAAAAAACGCTATGCTCATTCAGATTTAGTATAAGCTCGCCATATTTTACCGTATCCACTTTTTTCGTGCTCTCTGCACCCTGCTTCCGATTCAGTGCTACACGGATTCGTGCCAACAGTTCTTCGATTGCAAATGGCTTTGTCATATAGTCATCCGCACCCATATCAAGACCTGCAACTTTATCCGTCACATCATCTTTTGCCGTAAGCATAATAATCGGCACACGGGATTCCATACGTACCCGGCGGCACACTTCAATACCGCTTAAGCCCGGTAACATAATGTCCAGAAGAATCAGATCAAACTCTCCTTCCAATGCTTTTTGCAATCCCATTCGTCCGTCTGGCGCCTTATCCACTTCATAACCTTCGTGCTTCAGCTCCAGTTCCAAAAACCGCGCAATATTTATTTCGTCTTCAACAATCAATATTTTTGCCATACTAATACCCATGCCTTTCAGCACCTGCAAACTTATAAGGATGTAATCCTTTGCGCAGGCACAATATTTGCAAATTACAACTCGATTGTATCGGTAATAATCTTTGTAAGATTTTTCGTAAGATCGATTTCTTCACCGCTTGGTATTACACCTTGTGGTGCAACGTTTACCAATTGGATTACCGGACTGGTCGGAAGGCTCTGATTCTGACGAACTACAATTCCCTTTTCTCCCGTATTCAGTTCTACAATCGTACCAATCGGGTACACTGCAACCGAAGCAAGGAATACCTGAACTACCTTAAAGTCAAACTTTACGCCTGCCTGGCTGGTGATATAGTCCATGGTCTCCCGGATCTTTCTCTTGTTTCTGCAATGACCGTAAACCATACTGTCAAATTCATCACATAGAGATACAATTTTCGTCTCAAGCGATATCTTATCACCGGTCAAGCGGAACGGATACCCACTACCATCAATACGTTCATGATGGTTCACAATAATATCTTTTGCTGCCATAGGCAACCAATTTTCTTTCTCTACTGCTGAATAACCATTGATTACATGTCGCCTGAATTCCTTTAGTACCGACGCATCGCAAGTATCAATGTTTACGTTGCGGACATCTACCGGAAGATAGATAAGTCCGATATCATGAAGCAGTGCTCCGACTGCCAGATTCTTCAAGCGGCGTTCCTGCATTCGCATCTTCACACCAATCAATACTGACAACGCAGATACATTGATATTATGCAGATAGATACTATTACTCTTATCACGTACTCTCGATACGTTATACAGAACTTCCGGTTCGGATAATACATCCTGCATGATATCTTCCGCAGCGTCGGTAATATCATTCAATTCCGCATCTACACCATAAGAATACTTGTCGATGACAGTACGAACCGATTCCTGACAATGCTTCTGTATTACCTGCTCCGTTGCGCGGTCAATCAAATTGGTAATTTCTTCCTCTACAATATATACCATCCGCTGCCCTAAAGAACGCAAACGATCGATATACGCCGGGCGTAATACTGCTCCCTGCGACATTAATACAGCACCGCTATTCAGATAAATATCCTTCGCTAATATCTCTCCTCCGCGAATCGATTCAACGGGGATTGCCTTCATAGTTTACCCTCCATTATCAATCAGTACGACTTTGCCTTTGCTTCTTCCAATGCCTGTTTTTCTTCTGCTGACAGAAGTACAAAAGCTTCTCCCTTGATGATCTCCTTTACATAGGTATAACAACCCTCTCTGCTACTATGCATCGAAGTAAGTAAAAATCCATCTTCATTTCCATCCAACATACATAAGGTGAAACTAAGCTTCCCACCCATTTCCTGGAACGCATCGTACTTCAGCAAGGACACCTTCTGGTATGCACAAAGAGCTTTCGCTTCTAACACATCCAGACGTCCCATAATCTTGGTACGATCTTCTTTCAGTTTTTCGATATCTTCCAGACGTCTGGCAATAGACTCCTCTAAACTTCTCCCGCTTGCACCGGACATAAAACGCTGATATCGTTTATTTAATCCTACATACTTTATAAGTGTCACAACATAAAGTATAAGCAACACTACCAACACACAACATATTGTTAATAACACCTTTTCGTTGGGTATCCCTGCCATCTCAATAACTCCTCTGTTTTGATAATATTAACGGACACTGCGAAGCAAATCAATAATTCGATCTAATTCATCTGTCGAATAATACTCGATTTCGATATTTCCTTTGCCACCCGGCTTTCTCGTAATCTTGACCTTACTTCCGATAATCGTTTTTAAGTTTTCTTCGAGGTCACGATAAATTGCTTCGCTTGCCTCGTCCACCGGTTCTTCAACAACTGCCTTCGGATGTAAAATCTTCTTTACCAGCTTTTCGGTCTCGCGTACACTCAGTTTTTCGTCAAAAATACGATTTGCAAGATTGTACTGTTCTTCCGGATCTTCAATCGAAATCAGTGCTCTTGCATGTCCACCAGTCAGCAATTCATCGATTACCATCTGCTGCACGCGCTGATCCAACTTCAAAAGACGTAAGGAGTTTGTAATTGCGACACGGCTTTTTGATACCCGTTCTGCAACTTCGTCCTGTGTCAAATGATGTTCTTTAATCAAATTCGAATATGCATTTGCTTCTTCAATCGGATCCAAGTCTTGCCGCTGAATGTTCTCGATTAACGCAACTTCATACAATTCCTGTTCGGTAAAATCGCGAATTACTACCGGAACTTCCTTTACGCCTGCAAGTCTTGCCGCACGCCATCTGCGCTCGCCGGCGATAATGATATATCTTTCGTTTTCCTTCTGCACTACCAGCGGCTGAATAATTCCGTGAACCTTAATAGAATCCGCAAGTTCTTGAAGTTTGTCTTCGTTAAAACGCTTTCTTGGCTGATTGGGATTCGGTTCAACCTTGTTAATATTCAAAAATGTTTCACGTGAAACATCAGAACCAGCCTCTGCTACTTCAGGTACTTTCTTTGCAATAAGTGAATCAAGTCCTTTCCCAAGTCCTTTTTTCGGTGCCATATGTGCCTCCTACTATATATTGTAGTTTCTATATATACTGTGTACCAGATATTTGATTAACGTTTCCGGCTCGTATAAGTCGTCATATTAACCAGCTTTTTATCTTTCTTCATTACCTCTTCCGCTAAGATTCTGTACGCTTCTGCACCAGAAGATTTCGGATCATACAAATTTACCGGTAACCCATGGCTCGGTGCTTCTGCCAATCGTACATTTCGCGGAATAATAGATTTGTATACTTTCTTATCTAAGTATGCATTTACTGATTCAACGACTTGAGCTGATAAATTGGTGCGCGAATCATACATAGTAAATACAATACCCTCAATCTCTAATTTTGGATTCAAACGTTCTCTTACCAGATCAATGGTATGTAACAATTGCGATAATCCTTCCAATGCGTAGAACTCACACTGAATCGGTACCAACACTGCATCTGCTGTGGTCATTGCATTTACTGTCAGCATACTAAGTGACGGCGGACAATCGATAATAACATAATCAAAGAAATCAATGATACCTTCAATATGTTTCTTTAATATATACTCCTTATCCTCAATACCAATCAACTCAATCTCTGCGCCGGCAAGATTCACGTCCGACGGAAGCACAAAGAGATTCGGCAGGATACTCTCTGTCATACATTCCTCTACCGAACACTCACCGAGTAACAACTGATACGTTGTCTTATCCAGTGTACTCTTGTCTATACCGAGACCGCTCGTTGTATTTCCCTGCGGGTCAATATCTACCGTAAGTACCTTCATGCCCTGTTCCGCAAGACTTGCTGACAGATTGATTGCCGTGGTTGTCTTACCAACACCACCCTTTTGGTTTGCTACTGCAATTGCTTTTCCCATATGTTTCCCCATTCTGAGAACCGTCGTATCCAACTACGCTATTCTCACCGTTAATCTATTACTTGTGTTTCTATGCATATCTATCGCTATATATTGTGCAATGTTTCACGTGAAACAACCCATTAATTTACATCAGTCTAATCGCACATAATTGTTCCGGATTGCATATACTGCCGCTTGTGTACGATCCGAAACTTTTATTTTACGGAAGATACTGGACATATGATTCTTCACAGTCTTCTCGCTAATCGATAAAGCATCTGCAATTTCCTTATTATACATACCCACAGCTACCAACTTAAGTATCTCAAATTCACGCTTGGACAACCGTTCTTCTTTTCCGGCCAAAGACTTTTTATTCTCTAACCGTTCACGTAACTTTGGCATTAGAATTGGTTCAATATACTGTTCACCTTGTGTTACCGTTCGAATGGCAGCCTTTAATATATCACAACCGGAATCCTTCAACACATATCCGTCTGCACCTTTTTCATACGCGCTTAACAGATAGTCCGCTTCGTTATGTATTGTAAGAATAATTACTTTTACATTCGGCTTAGTCCGTTTGATTGTTTCCAGCACAGAAAGACCATCCAGCTTTGGCATATTAATATCCAATAGAAGTACATCAGGATTTACTTCTTCCAATATTCTCAGACACTCTACACCATCATTCGCCTGCGCAACAATTTTAATATCACCGTCGATTTCCAACAATGCCTTAATTCCTTCGCGCACCATCCGATGGTCGTCTGACATCATTACCTGAATTTTATCCATTGCATCCCCCTTAAGCCAAAGGCATCTCGATTGATATCTTAGTACCGCTCTTTCCTGTATTTATACTCAATGTTGCATTCAATACATTCGCACGTTCCTGCAATATCCGGATTCCGAAATTACGGTTCGTGTCCTGGTGATCATCCTGCATACCGATTCCATCATCTGATATGGAAATCTTCAAACCGGTTTGTTGCATCACCGCAGACACACAAATCAAAGAAGCTTGTGCATGTTTCGCACTGTTATTCACTGCTTCCTGAATCATGCGAAACAGATTAATCTCCGTCTCATCATCTAACTTGGTACCGCTCGTCAATTCATCTACATCCAACTGGATCTGAACCTGATTCCTTGTCTGAACCAAATCAAGGAACTCTTTTACCGACATCCACAACCCAAGATTTTCAAGACTCATCGGGCGCAGATCATATATGATTTCCCGCATCTCTTGTATCATACTGCGGATTGTGTCCTTCATACCGGACAATTCAACAAAAGCTCTTGTCCGATCAATATCTAAAAAACGCTCAATCAATTCAACCTTATGTAACAATGCCGTCATACTCTGCACCGTCGAATCATGCAGGTCCGCTGCAATCCGATTACGGTCCTGTTCCTGTATCCGCAACAACTGCAAGCTTTTTTCTTTCGTAGTATTCCCACTTAAGCCACTACCCTGCTCTAAGCTATCCGAATATAACAACTTCTTTGTTTTATGTAGACGCTGTTTGCGATCTTCGAAAAATGCTATTTTCTCTTCCAACTCAGAAAGTCGTTCTTTTTTTTCATAGAGTTCTTTGCGCATACGATCAGTCTCTGTATTGAAAACGTGCTCATCTACCGCATGAAAAATTCCACGGTTCGGATCCTTCTTCTCTTCTTCCTGATTGAGCATCTGTTCATTATTCTTAATCTCTACAAGCAAAGACATCTGCGCAAGTTTCGCATCGCGCAGCAAATCTTCATTCTCAAGATAAATCTCATCCATGATCGAATTGTCATTTTTCTTATCGCTCATTTCACCGACCGTATCCTTATTCATAAAATCTGCCTATGATATCATATTCCATATGATAAACCATTCATTCCGTTTTGGAAAGAACTTTTTATCTTTCTTCAGAAATTTCCCATTTATTGACAGCAATGGTGAACTGTTGCATTTTCCATCTTCATCGTACAAAGTCCTTCGGCTTCGCTTATCAACTGAAAACGGTTTCGTTGAAATAGGAGTTGCTGCTCAGACATACAGCAAGCCATAATCTGATTGGCACCGTGTTGTACGGCCTGATAGATTAACATCTTCAATACAAAATCCACATAATCATCTGTCTCTTCCGGACGACGGCACAATAAATCAATTGTATATTCCTCTCCGTCAAAGCGCAGTCTTCCGGCAGCAACCGGCTTTGTCTCTTCGTCGACACAATATGCAACAACATGAATTGCCATATTATCATCAACATTTGACACTTCCATCCCACAACTGCTTCTTACTTCCTTCACTTCATCCAGTTCCTGACCGGACACAAACTTACCTTTAATATACATAAACGTACCGCCTCTCATTCTTATTACTCAGATTTTTAGAATCGGATCTTTCAATGGCTTGCCACCCTGTCGCGGATACTTCTTCGGCGTTTCTTTTGTCTTTTGAATTACTAAGAGATTTCGCTTCGCATCCTCTCCCAGATTATATTCTTTTACTTCGGAAAGCTTCGCACCCAGTATGGTCACTGCCGGTTTTGCTTCTGCCAATTCTTCTTCCGACTTCATTGCCTTATATGCAACAAAAGCTCCGCCCTTTTTCACAAACGGAATACAGAATTCGCACAAAGATGCAAGCCTTGCAACAGCCCGAGAAACACAGAGATCATATTGTTCCCGATAACTTTCTTTGATTCCGTATTCTTCGGCTCTTCCATGAATCGCTTCAATCTGTTCAAGTCCCAGTTCCTGAATCACGGTATTCAAAAAACGAATCCGTTTGTTCAAAGAATCCAGCAAAGTTACCTTCATCTCAGGAAACAATATCTTTAGCGGAACACCCGGAAATCCTGCACCGGTTCCGATATCAATCAGTGAACCCGGCTGCTTCTCCTGAATATAAGAAAACAATAATGCAGAATCAACAAAATGCTTCTCCACCACTTCTTCAAACTCTGTAATCGCAGTCAGATTCATCACCGCATTCCATTCGGTCAGCAGTTCAAAATACTGCACGAACTGCTCTGCCTGCCGGTCGGATATCGTGCAATTGATTTTACTAAATTCATTTATAATATAGTCTTTCATATAACAGCCATACCTTCCCGGCACCTACAACCTTAAATCAAAAATCAATATCAGCAAAATAAACACGCCGATTACTTACCACGCCGCATCTGTTCTAAATATACTAACAGTACCGAAATGTCTGCCGGAGAGACACCCGAGATTCGGGCAGCCTGTCCTACTGACTCCGGACGGAACTTGCTTAACTTTTGTCTTGCCTCCAGACGCAAGGATTGGACTTCATTATAATCCAGATCTGTAGGAATTAACTTGTTCTCTAATTTCTTAAACTGTTCTACCTGCTGCATCTGCCGGCGGATATAACCTTCATACTTCAAGTTAATCTCAACCTGTTCCTCTACATCTACCGGAACAAAGTGAATTTCAGATTTATTCTCATGAGATTCTATCTCATTAACTTCACAACGCGGGTCAATCTCTTCGATTACAGCACGATAGCTTAGCTCAGAACGACGAATCAAGTCCGAAAGCAACGCACCGGAATTCAGCGGTGTACTTCCAAAGCGTACCAGAAAATCCTGAACCTTTTTGGTTGCACCGACTCTGGTATTCTCGAGATACTTCATCTCTTCTTCGATTTGACGCTCCTTCTCACAGAACGCATGGAATCTTTCTTCATCAATCAATCCCACTTCATAACCATAGCGGGTCAGACGAAGATCCGCATTGTCCTGACGTAAGAGCAGACGGTATTCTGCACGGGAAGTCATCATACGATACGGCTCATGTGTCTCCTTGGTCACAAGATCATCAATCAGCACGCCGATATATGCATCCGAACGCTTCAATATTAACGGTTCCTTCCCGGTAAGCTTTCTTGCACAATTAATACCTGCAATCAAACCCTGAGCCGCAGCCTCTTCATAGCCGGAACTTCCGTTTGCCTGTCCTGCACTAAAAAATCCTTCAATATCTTTGAATTCAAGACTAGGCTTCAGCTGCATCGGATTAATACAATCATATTCAATCGCATACGCGTTGCGGACAATTTGTGCGTTTTCCAAGCCCGGAACGGAGCGATACATCCGTATCTGCACATCTTCCGGCATACTGCTCGACATACCGGAGATATACATCTCGTTGGTATATTCACCTTCCGGCTCGATAAATACCTGGTGACGATTCTTGTCTGCAAAGCGTACAACCTTGTCCTCAATGGACGGACAGTATCTCGGCCCGGTTCCCTGAATATTACCGCCATACAAAGGAGAACGGTCAATGTTAGAACGGATAATCTCGTGTGTCACTTCATTAGTATAGGTTAACCAACAGGACACTTGTTCACGTTCCAAATCTTCCGGCTTATTCGTAAAGGAAAACGGAACAATCTTTTCGTCACCCTTCTGTTCTTCCATTTTTGAAAAATCAATGCTTCGTTTATCAATACGCGCCGGTGTACCTGTCTTAAAACGATACATCTCAATTCCGATGTTCTCAAGACTTGCCGTCAAAAGATTCGCTGCCGGAAGACCGTTCGGTCCGCAGAAATTCTCAACCTCACCATAAATACAACGTGCCTTCAGATAAACACCGGTGCAAAGAATCACCGACTTACAAGGATAGATACCGTTTGCACTTGTACGTACACCGATTACAAACTGCGGTGCTTCCCGGTCAAAACTCTCACCCGGCCACTCTTCTGCAATATATGAACGATTCGTAATGACTTCTGCAATCTCACCCTGACGCAAAGTAAGATTCTCTGTGTTCTCCACTACCTTTCGCATGGCAGCAGTATATGCCTGCTTATCTGCCTGTGCACGAAGTGAATGTACGGCAGGACCCTTCGATTCGTTCAACATACGGGTCTGGATAAAAGTCTTATCGATATTCTTTCCCATCTCTCCGCCAAGCGCATCCAGTTCTCTTACCAGATGTCCCTTTGAAGTACCGCCGATATTCGGATTACAGGGCATCAGAGCAATACTGTCCATCGCCACCGTAAACATAATTGTCTTGATTCCAAGGCGTGCACAAGCAAGCGCAGCCTCACAACCCGCGTGACCTGCACCAATAACCACTGTATCATATGTCTCATACCGATACGCCATTTCTTTTTCCTCACTAAAAGATATACAATAAACTTTTTGTAAAAAAGTTTATTTGCCGAGACAAAACTTCTCAAAAATATTATTCACAAGATCCTCATCTAAAGTCTCACCCAGAATCTTTCCAAGTGACTGATAAGCACCCATTAGATCAATCGAAATGAAGTCCTCCGGCATTCCTGCCATACAGCTTTCCTTTGCGTTTTCCATATAAGAAGCTGCTTCCTTCAACGCCTCCTTATGGCGTTCATTCGAAATATACAGCGACTCACTGTCCGGATTCGCGCCAAAGAAGCATTTTTTTCGGATTGCATCCTTCAAGCATTCCGTTCCTATATTTTCTTTTGCCGATATCTCGATGACCGGAATACCCAGCATCTCTTCCAGACCGCTTGCATCCAGCTTCTTCTCTTCCTGTGCCAGATCACTCTTATTTACCAGAAGAATCAATCGCTCCATCTCTAACTGCCGGATAAATGCAATTTCATCTTCCGTTGCTTCCTTCCTTGCATCCAAGAGATACAAAATCAAATCCGCGTGCTCTGCACTTGCTTTGGCCCGTTCCACACCAATACGCTCCACGACATCTTCCGTATCCCGCAGACCTGCCGTATCCGTAATATTCAGCTGAATTCCGTCCACCATCACCGGCACTTCCAGAAGATCTCTTGTTGTTCCTGCAATCTCCGTTACAATTGCGCGTTCCTCTCCGGCAAAAAGATTCAATAACGTAGACTTTCCAGCATTTGGTTTTCCAAGAATTACAGTATTCACACCTTCCCGGATTAACTTGCCGTTATGGAATCCTGCAATCAAAGTTGAAATACTTTCTGTAACCTCAATAATATGCTTCTCCAAAGTTTCACGATATTCATCTACATCAATATGCTCCGGATCATCCAATGCCGCTTCAATAAATGCCACATCATCCAAAAGCGTGGTACGAAGTCCTGTAATTTTATCCTTCAGGCTTCCTCTTACCTGTCCGGCAGAATGCTTCATTGCAAGACGATTACTCGCATCAATCAGATCCATGACACCTTCTGCCTGTGACAAATCAATGCGTCCGTTTAAGAAAGCTCTTTTTGTAAATTCACCCGGTTCTGCAAGCCGGACTCCCTGTTTCAAAATCGTTTCCAATACCCGCTGCGTAATTAATGCACCGCCATGACAATCGATTTCAACCACATCTTCTCTTGTATAAGTTCTGGGTGCACGAAGAACCAAAAGAAGCACTTCATCAATGAACTCGTCTCCATCCATAATCATACCATAATGGACTGTATGCGTATCCGCATTCATCAATGAACTACCGCTTTTGGTACGAAAAATCTGATCCGCTGCTGCAATCGCATCGGAACCACTGATTCGTATTACACTGATTCCGGAATTCGATAAACCGGAAGCAATCGCCGTAATCGTATCATCATTTTGAAATAACATAATATGTCCTCACTTAGAAAACAAAAAGAGTGGTTTATGCATCGGTGACACATAAACCACTCCTGCCACCATATTCATCAGGAATCGGTCAACTACAATTCAATTTACAGATTGTCTGCCTTATTCTCAGCCTCAGCTGCTGCTCTGGCTGCTGCCTTCTCCTCCAGATATGCTGCGTAATCTTTCTTATAATCCTTGCTGTAATCCTTATTGTTGGAAGAACCATAACGCTTATGGAATTCCTTTGTAGAAAGCTTTCTTGTACCACCGTTATCACGATTACCATATCTTCCATAACCGGAATTGCGGTTGTTATTATTGTAAATCTTAACACCCTTCTTCAAAGAAACAATAACCTTACGGTTCGGTTCTTCACCTTCACTGTGTGTCTCACAATACTTATCATTCTGAAGTGCAGAGTGAATGATGCGTCTCTCATACGGATTCATCGGCTCTAACGTTACCGGCTTCTGTGTTTTTCTTACGCGGAACGCAATGTTCTTTGCAAGATTCTCAAGCGTTTCTTTTCTACGCTCCCTATAGTTTTCCGTATCAAGCTTAACCTTAAGATACTTATCACTGCCCTTATTTACTACAAGGCTTACCAGATACTGCAGGGAATCCAGTGTCTGACCACGCTTTCCGATCAGAATACCCATATCATCGCCAACGAGATTAATCTCTACTGTCTCATTCTCTTCATCAAAAATCACTTCAATATCTGCAGTAATATTCATTGCTGCAAAAACCTTCTGAAGGAAAGAAGAAGCAGCACCCTCTACAGTAAATACCATACGTGCCTTAATCTTAGCATCCTTCTTGAACATACCGAGAACACCGGTATTTTCTTTTTCAATTACTTCATATTCCAGTTTCTCACTGGTCGTATTAAAATATAACAACGCTTCCGTAAGAGCTTCTTCTACGGTTTTCGCGCTAAACTCTTTCCAGTCGTCCATATTTACTCCTTACCCGATTCTTATTTATCGTTATTACGGTTCTTCATCATATTTGCAATATCTGCAATACTTCCGCTTCCGGTACCACCAGCCGGTCTCTCGTATTCCTTCGGTGCCGCGCCGGTAGAAGTTTTTGCGGATGTGTTAACAGACTTTGTAGAAGTACGTGCTACAGAAGATACTTCACCATTGCCGGTGGTCGTATGAATACCCATCTTTGCACGTTTCTTGTTCTGCTTTTCAACACTCTTTGCGATCAACTCATCGGTATCTACTTTACTCAGATACTTATTAATGAAAATCTGCTGTACAATCTGAACTACCGTACCGGCAATCCAGTAAAGACCCACACCAATCGGAAGCATAACACAGATAACACCGGACATAATCGGCATAATTGTTGTCATACTCTTCATGCTCTGTTCCATCGGGTTGTCACTCTGTTTCTTGCTGTCTTTATTCATATTGGCAGCAGTAGACAACTTACTCTGGAGAAACTGGGTCGCAGCAGCAATAATCGGAATCAGAATACCCGGGAACTTCCATCCGGAATTATCGAGAATATTCATCTTACCGATAAACTTATTGTTTGAAAGAATTCCATCTACAATTGCAGGAACATTCGGCGTAACATCAGTCTTAATGATATCCTGGATTCTTAACAGATTATCTGCATTAATAATAGAAGAAAGATTTAAGGAACTCAGCTTCGTACCCATATCGCTTGCAAGAGAGAACGTGTTCCAATAGATGCAGTTATTCACATCGGTAAGAACAACGGTATCTCCAAGATTTGCAATACCAAGCAGACTTCCTAACTGATTGATATCTGTCATTGCAGCTAACTTTGTCATATAGTCCGCACCGATTGTTGTCTGCAGATATCCAATCCAGGTATCTGCAGTCTGACCGGTTGCAGACAGAAGCGCCGTCCAGCTTTCTGTCTCAAGCAAAGCACCTTCCATAAACAGAGACCAGTTGGACGCATTGAACTGTGTAATTACATCAATAAAAGCATTTGTATAATCTACCGTTCCAAATGTATACTTTGCAATTTCGTTTACATAAGGAACTGCATTTGTAATACCGTTCGTATTTACAAAGTTCGAAATAGCATTTGCAATCATACCTTGTCCACCAATTTCTGCGACAAGATAATCAACTGCATTTACAACCGCTTCATATAAAACATAAATATCATTTACATATGCCGGCACTTTATAAATAACACGGTATAATGCAAACATAATCGGCAAGGTAATCAAAAGCGGCAGACAACCACCCATCGGTGTTGTTCCGTAACGATCATAAATTTCCTGTGTTTCCTGCTGATATTTTCTCTGGGATTCCGGATCTTTCTTTCCTTTATACTTTTCAGTAACTGCCTGAATTTCCGGGTTCATACGGGAAGAAACTTTGGTAAACTTCTGCTGTTTGATTGTCATCGGAAGCATCAACATTCTGGTAACAATCGTAAAAATGATAATACAGATTGCAATATTATGAATTCCAAATAAACTTACAAACTCATAAATTGCATTCAAAATAATACCCATAATCCAGGCAAACGGTTTTAAAATACCTCCCTGTTGGGTTAATAATGTAACGAGCACTTTATAATCCTCCTTAATTACGGTACCGGATCATAACCTCCCTTAGCAAACGGGTGGCAGCGAAGAATACGCTTGACAGTCAGAAATGAGCCCTTTAATGCACCGTGTTTTTGTAACGCCTCACAGGCATAGCACGAGCAGGTAGGGATATAGATACAGCTGGATCTCCCTTTATAAGGAGAAATGAACTTTTGATATATACGAACAAAAAATATCAGTATCTTCTTCATTATTATAAGCGGTTCTCTTCTATAATCCGATGCAATTTTGCCAAATGCAAAAATGCGCGGCAAATGTCAAAATAATTCTTATCCTTTGCACTTGCCCTTGCGACAACTACTATGTCGTATCCTTGAAGTAACTTATCTTCATTCAAACGGTAACTCTCCCGGATCAAACGGGTTACCCTATGTCGGACCACACTGTTTCCGACTTTTTTACTTACTGAAATACCGAGTCTGTTTGTGTCGGAATCATTTTTACGTAAGTACATTACTAATTCTCTGTTCACATAGGATTTTCCATTATTATAGACAATCTTAAACTGGTTGGTATTCTTCAATACTTCCGACAACGATATCACTCCTATGCGCGCAGCTGTTTACCGATCTGCCTTCAAAAAATAATAAAATAATAAAATACTCTTTGAAAATATCTACCGGGCAAACCAAAAACTGATTTGCCCGCTAAATTATTTAAAGAGAAGAAAAGGTCACAAAACTGCGACCTTATGCGGAAATTTTATGTCTTCCTTTTGCTCTTCTTGCGGATAAAACCTTACGACCGTTCTTAGTTAACATTCTCTGACGGAAACCATGAACTCTTGCGTGAGATTTCTTCTTCGGCTGAAATGTCATTTTCATGAGCCAACACCTCCTTATCGATAAGATAGGCATGATACTGCTAAATAAACAGCATACCTATTATATGTGCAAAGTAGCGATTCGTCAAGCAAATCTTTTTGAAAATAAGAAGAAATTATCCACGTCCGGATGAAATTTTTAAAAACTAAATTTAATATTTATCCACAATTACATGTGTTTTTGTGGATAAATTGTGGTTAACTTTTACGATTACGAAAAAAACAGCCTAAACAAAGGGTTTTTTCATTCTTTTTTGTGGATAACATTATCAACCCATTGTGGATAATTTTTTTGTTTCAAACTTGCTATTTTCCTCTTTTCTGATATAATATATTTGACGTATTTCCGTTACAAAGTCAAATAATTAAAGGTAAGGTTCTTACTATGAACAATATCGTTGATCTACTCAATGCACATTGGTCTGAAGTAATTGATTCTGTCATCACGGAATTATCATTAACTAAGATTTCCGGTGATATCTGGCTCAAACCACTCAGAATTCACGATGTCGAAGAAAATACTATCATTATTACAACTGACAATGAGCAGTATGACTACAACTATGTCAGTAAAAAGTACGGCATTCATATTCGGTCTGCCGTTTCTGAAATTTTAAATGATAACTACGATATTGTATTTCTTTCTTCTTCTGAACTTCGTACACCGAAGAATTCCGAAAAAGAAGAAACACCGGTAGAGAAAAACGTCTACTCCGTTAATCTGAACCCTAATTATACCTTTGATAACTTTATTCAAAGTCCTTCCAGCGACATTGCATACGCAACTGCCGTTGCCGTAGCAGAATCTCCGGGTGAATTTTACAATCCTCTGGTTATCTGGGGTGGTGTAGGTCTTGGAAAAACACACCTGATGCAATCCATCGCCCACTTCATTATCAGTCAGGACCCGAAGAAGAAAGTTCTCTATGTTACAAGCGAAACTTTCGTAAATGATCTGATACAATCTATTAATAGGAAGTCACAGGAAGATTTACGTAAAAAATATCGTGATATCGATGTATTACTAATTGATGATATTCAGTTTATTGAGAAGAAAGTTGCTTCTCAGATTGAATTCTTCAATACCTTTAATAAACTATACGAATCCAAAAAACAAATCGTTGTTACTTCTGACCGCCCGCCGAAAGATCTTACGGAACTGGAAGACCGTATCCGTTCCCGTTTCCAACAGGGTTATGAAGTAGACATCCAGCCACCGACTTATGAAACACGTATGGCTATCCTTCGTAAATGGACTGAAACCGAAGGTCTTTCATTCCAGGATGATGTCCTCTCTTACATAGCACACAATGTAACAACCAACATCCGTGTTCTTCAAGGAGCCTGGAAAAAAATCATTGCTTTCTTACGCCTGCAGCGTTTGAAGAGTGAAGACATTACTTTAGAACGTGCAAAAGATGCATTAAAAACAATCATCAATCCAAACGAAAAAAGAAAAATTGATCTTTCCCTGATTGCTGATATCGTTGCCGAACACTACGAGATATCTGTAAAAGATATTTTCTCTAACAAACGTTCCAACGACGTCGCATATCCCCGTCAGATCGTAATGTATTTGTGCAATGACCTTACTTCCATGCACGTAACGGATATCGGAAAACAATTGGACAAGCATCACTCCACTGTTATCCACGGAATCCAGAAAATAAAAGACGATATGAAAGAAGATCCAAAACTCGTCGAGACCATTAATGTAATAAAGAAAAAAATCAATCCACAATAAATTGTTGATATTTCGTTCTTAAGATGTTGGTAAACGGTTGATGAAAAAAATATGCTATTTTTTGACAAAAAGTTATTCATTTTTTTCCACTCTTTATCAAACACTTCAAATCTGCTTCTGATATGGCTTTGAAGTACTTATGAACGAATCCACAAGTCCTACTGCTTTTTCTTTAAAATTATTAATATCTATCTATATTTTAGGAGGAATTCACTCATGAAAATCGTTTGTCAAAAAAATGAACTCTTAAACGGTGTTAATATTGCATTAAAAGCAATTCCTGCAAAAACTACCATGCCGATTTTGGAATGTATCGTAATCGAAGTAAGTGAAGCAGGTATCAAATTAACTTCCAATGATATGGAACTTGGTATCGAAACTCTTGTTCAAGGCGATATTGTAGAAAACGGTGTGATAGCAATCAACGCAAAGATTTTTGCTGAGATTATTAGAAAACTTCCTGACAGTGATATTACTTTAGAATCTGATGACAATTTCCAGATGACGATTCGTTGTGAAAAAGCAGTATTCCAGATTGCAGGAAAATCCAGTGATGAATTTCCTTCGTTACCGGAGATTATGAAAAAAGATGCTCTGGTAATTTCCCAGTTTACCTTAAAAGAATTGATTAACCAGACTGTATTCTCTATCTCTGAAAATGAAAGCAACAAAATCATGACCGGTGAACTGTTCGAGATTAAGAACAATGTTCTTCGTGTTGTTGCACTTGACGGACATCGTATTGCAATCCGTAAAGTAGGATTAAAAAATGAATTTGAAGACAAGAAAGTAATTGTTCCGGGAAAAGCATTAAAAGAAATCAGCAAGATTCTTTCCGGCGAAACAGAAAAAGAAGTATTTATCTACTTTACGGATAAGCACATTCTGTTTGAGTTTGATGATACGATTGTTCTGTCTCGTTTGATTGATGGCGAATATTACAAGATTGATCAGATGATCACTTCTGATTACGACACAAAGATTGTTGTAAATAAAAAAGAATTCTTAAGCTGTATCGATCGTGCAACTTTGTTAATTAAAGAAACAGAGAAGAAACCGATTATCATCAATTCCATCGGTGAAAACTTTGAAATGAAGGTAAATACTTCTCTTGGTTCGATGAATGAAGATATCGAAGTAATCAAAGAAGGAAAAGATATTACAATTGGATTTAATCCGAAGTTTTTGATTGAAGCACTTCGTGCAATTGATGACGAGGAAGCATTCCTGTTTATGACAAATCCGAAGGCTCCTTGCTTTATCCGTGATACCGACGACAGCTATATCTACCTGATTCTTCCGGTAAATATCAGCGCAAACTGATTTTTTGGAACAAAAAATCAGTTCAAAGAATGAAAAATCAAAATGTGGAATTTTGATTTTCAATTCTTTCCGGTTTGTAAAATATATCATTAGGTGAGATTGTATGAATGAAATTAAGATAAGAGATGAGTTTATCAAGCTCGGTCAGGCAATGAAGCTTGCCGGATTGGTGGATGAAGGTTCGGATGCAAAGTTTGTTATTCAGAATGGCGAAGTTAAAGTGAATGGCGAGACAGAGTTTCAGAGAGGCAAAAAACTTCATCCCGGAGATACCTTTGAATACAAAGGAAAAACCGTTACGGTAGCAAGCAGATAGTATAAAGCGCAGGTAATTATGATAGTAAAACGATTAGAGTTAACAGATTACCGGAATTATGAATCACTGGAGATCGAGTTTGCAGACGGTTCGAATATCTTGTACGGGAATAACGCACAAGGTAAGACAAATATTTTGGAAGCAGTATTTTTATGTGGTACGACCAAGTCCCACAGAGGAAGTAAAGCAGACGAAATGATCCGTCTTTCTTCCAATGAAGCACATATTCGTGTTTATATTGTAAGAGACGGAATTGATCACAAGATTGATTATCATCTGGTAAGAGGCGGAAAAAAGAAAAATATCGCAATTGACGGAACCGCAGTAAAAAAATACAGCGAGATTTATTCCCTGATGAGCGTTGTATCGTTTTCTCCGGAAGATTTGTCTATTGTGAAAAACGGTCCGGCAGAGCGACGCAATTTTATGGATCGGGAACTCTGTCAGCTGGACAAAATCTATTTGTTCCATCTGTCAAACTATAACAAAGCATTGGTACAGCGTAACGCTTTGCTTCGTCAGATGGCAGGGGATCCGATGTTATCTGATATGTTACAGATGTGGGATGACCAGTTAATCTCGAATGGGGAGAAAATTATTGAGCTGCGTCAGCAGTTTATCGATGAGATTGGCGCGATTGCAAAAGAAATTCACAAAAAACTGACAAACGAAGAAGAAACTTTAGTTCTCAGTTACGAACCGGAAGTAAGTAAAGAAGAATTTGCTGAAAAATTAAGACAGGCAAGAAGCCGGGACATTGCGGCGAAGATGACAACGGTCGGGCCACACCGGGATGATATCTGTTTTATGATACAGCGTCCGGAAAAAGAAGAACAGGATGTTCGAAAATATGGTTCGCAAGGGCAGCAGAGAACATCGGCATTATCCTTAAAGCTTGCAGAGATCGAACTAGTGAAGAAAAAAATAAAAGATTCACCGATTATTTTATTAGACGATGTTTTATCGGAACTTGACCGGAATCGCCAAAAGCAGTTACTTGACAGTATTGAAGGAATGCAGACAATCCTTACCTGTACCGGTCTGGAGGAATTCGTTGATCGGCAGAAAGACGAAAATAAACTGTTTTATGTAGAAAACGGAGCAGTTACCGTAAAGAATTAATAAAGCAACAAAATAATATGTAATAGGGAAAAGTCGCAACAGCGACAGAAATGAGGAAACCATGAGCCAGGAATACGGCGCAGATCAAATTCAAATACTGGAAGGATTAGAAGCAGTACGGAAACGTCCCGGTATGTACATCGGAAGTACTTCTGCACGCGGATTGCATCATCTCGTATATGAGATTGTTGACAATGCAGTGGATGAAGCACTGGCGGGATACTGTACGGTAATTGATGTCTCCATCAACGAGGACAATTCGATTACTGTAGTTGATAACGGCCGCGGTATTCCGGTTGAGATTAATAAGAAAAAAGGAATCTCTACCGTAGAAGTTGTATTTACCATCCTGCATGCAGGCGGTAAATTCGGCGGTGGAGGATATAAGGTATCCGGTGGTCTGCACGGTGTAGGTGCATCGGTTGTAAATGCACTTTCCGAGTGGTTAGAAGTAACTGTAGAACTGGATGGTAAGAAATATTACCAGCGATATGAGCGCGGAAAAGCAAACGGTACCCTGCGTGAAATCGGTACGACAGAAGGACGTGGTACAACCGTACATTTCTTACCGGATAAAGAAATTTTTGAAGAAACCGTTTTTGATTATGACGTATTAAAACAGCGTCTCAGAGAAATGGCATTCCTGACCAAGGGTCTTAAGATTGTTCTTCGCGATAAGCGCGAGAATAAGGAAGATACCCCGGATACCGAGATCATTAAAACAGCCGGTATGGTAAAAGAATTCCATTACGAAGGCGGTATAAAGGAATACGTAGAATATCTGAATAAGAGCAAGACTGCGCTCTATCCGGATATCATCTACTGTGAAGGAACCAGAGATCAGGTATATGTAGAAGTTGCAATGCAGCACAACGACGGTTACAACGAAGGCTGCTACAGCTTCGTAAACAATATTACGACGCCGGAAGGCGGTACCCATCTTGCAGGCTTCAAGAATGCATTGACAAAGACCTTCAATGACTATGCGAGAAGCATGAAGCTGATTAAGGAAAACGAGCAGAATTTAAGCGGTGAAGATATCCGCGAAGGCTTGACCGCCATTATCAGTATCAAGCTTCCGGAACCGCAGTTTGAAGGACAGACAAAGCAAAAACTTGGTAACAGTGAAGCAAGACCTGCGGTAGACAACATCGTAAGTGAACAACTGACTTACTTCTTAGAGCAGAATCCTGCCGTTGCTAAGACCATCTGTGAAAAAGCAATTATGGCACAGCGTGCAAGAGATGCCGCAAGAAAAGCAAGAGATCTGACCAGAAGAAAATCTGCACTTGACGGCATGAGTCTTCCGGGCAAGCTTGCAGACTGCTCCGACAAAGATCCGAAGAACTGTGAAATCTATATCGTAGAGGGTGATTCCGCGGGTGGTTCTGCAAAGACGGCACGTTCCCGTGCAACTCAGGCAATCCTGCCGCTCCGCGGTAAAATTCTCAACGTAGAAAAAGCAAGACTTGACCGGATTTTGGGAAGTGATGCTATCCGCTCCATGATTACGGCGTTTGGTACCGGTATTTCAGAAGATTTTGATATTACCAAACTCAGATATCACAAGATTATTATCATGACCGATGCAGACGTCGACGGTGCACACATTGCAACGCTGATGCTCACCTTCCTGTACCGCTTCATGCCGGAGTTAATCCGTCAGGGTTATGTATATCTTGCACAGCCGCCGCTTTACAAGCTGGAGAAGAATAAGCAGGTATGGTATGCGTACTCCGACGAAGAACTGAACAAGATCTTAAGTGAAGTTGGCCGTGACCAGAACAACAAGATTCAACGTTACAAAGGTCTAGGTGAGATGGATGCGGAACAGCTTTGGGAAACCACCATGGATCCGGAGCGAAGAGTACTCCTGCGTGTCAACATGGACGAGGACAGCACCTCGGAGCTTGACCTTACCTTTACGACACTGATGGGCGATAATGTAGAGCCGCGAAGGGAATTTATCGAAGCAAACGCGAAGTATGTAAAGAATCTGGATATTTCGTAATCAGTGTTTTTGGCTCAAATATTTAGAGAGGTAACATTTTTATGGACGAAACAATTTTTGATAAAGTGCAGGACGTCGACCTGAAAAAAACAATGGAAGAATCGTATATTGACTATGCGATGTCAGTTATTGTTTCGCGTGCGTTGCCGGATGCCAGAGATGGTATGAAGCCGGTTCAGCGTCGTATTCTGCATGCCATGAGCGAATTGAGCAACACGCCGGACAAGCCGCACCGTAAATGTGCGCGTATTGTCGGTGATACGATGGGTAAATACCATCCGCATGGCGACAGTTCCATTTACGGTGCATTGGTAAATCTTGCACAGTCCTGGTCAACCCGTTATCCGCTCATTGACGGACACGGAAACTTCGGTTCGGTGGATGGCGACGGGGCAGCAGCGATGCGTTATACCGAAGCAAGACTCAGTAAGATTTCTATGGAAATGCTTGCGGATATCAACAAAGATACCGTAAACATGGATCCGAACTTTGACGATACCGAAAAAGAACCGAATGTATTGCCGGCACGTTTTCCAAATCTCCTGGTAAACGGTACCACCGGTATTGCAGTTGGTATGGCGACCAATATTCCGCCGCATAACCTGACAGAAGTAATCAATGCAGTCATCCGTATCATCGATAACCGTATCGAAGATAAGGTCACCGAGATAGAAGAACTCCTCTCAATCGTAAAAGGACCGGACTTCCCGACCGGCGCAATGATTCTTGGTACCCGTGCCATCGAAGAGGCATACCGTACCGGACGCGGTAAAATCCGCGTGCGTGCAGTGACTGATATCGAGCCGATGGCAAACGGTAAGAATCGTATCGTCGTAACCGAGCTTCCGTACATGGTAAATAAGGCGCGTCTGATTGAGAAGATTGCAGAGCTTGTACGTGAAAAGAGAATCGACGGAATTGTAGAACTCCGTGACGAATCTGACCGTCAGGGTATGCGTATCTGCATCGAACTTCGCCGTGATGTCAATGCAAACGTAATCCTGAACCAGCTCTATAAGCACACCCAGCTGCAGGACACCTTCGGTGTTATTATGCTGGCACTGGTTAACAACGAACCGAAAGTAATGTCTCTTCCGGAGATGCTCGAAGTATACTTAAAACATCAGGAAGAAGTCGTTACCAGAAGAACCAGATATGACCTAAACAAAGCCGAAGAACGTGCCCATATCTTACAGGGTCTTTTGAAGGCACTTGACCATATCGATGAAGTAATTCGCATCATTCGCGCATCAAAGAGTACCGCTGATGCAAAAGAAAAACTCATCGAACGTTTTGATTTTGATGATGTACAGGCACAGGCAATCGTTGATATGCGTCTGCGTCAGCTGACCGGTTTGGAACGTGAGAAACTGGAAAGCGATTATGCAGAACTTATGAAAAAGATTGCAGAGTACAAAGCAATCCTTGCAGATGAGAAAGTACTTCTTGGTGTAATCAAAGAAGAAATCACTGTAATTCGTGATAAATACGGTGACGAGAGAAGAACCTCGATCGGATTCGACGAATACGATATCTCTATGGAAGATATGATTCCGGACGAAGATACCGTAATTGCCATGACCCGTCTTGGATACGTAAAACGTATGACTCCGGATAATTTCCGCAGCCAGCATCGTGGCGGTAAGGGTATTAAGGGCATGCAGACAATCGATGACGATTTCATCGAAGAACTCTTCATGACAACAACCCACCATTATCTGATGTTCTTTACCAACAAGGGCCGCGTATACCGTATGAAGGCGTACGAGATTCCGGAAGCAAGCCGTACCGCAAGAGGTACTGCAATCGTTAATCTGTTGCAGTTGCAACCGGAAGAAAGAATCTCAGCAGTCATTTCCCTCAAGGAATACAACGATACTCAGTATCTGATGATGGCTACCAAGAGCGGTATTGTAAAGAAGACCAAGCTCAACGAATATGCAAACATCCGTAAGACCGGAATCCAAGCAATCACCTTACGTGA
This sequence comes from Lachnospiraceae bacterium, assembly GCA_045593785.1. Classification (GTDB taxonomy): domain Bacteria; phylum Bacillota; class Clostridia; order Lachnospirales; family Lachnospiraceae; genus SZUA-448. The sequence goes on along the minus strand of JAZNXH010000139.1, from coordinate 156 downwards.
CGATGACGAACTCATCGAAGTAAAACGCACGGAAGGAGATTCCGAAGTATTACTCGTATCCAAGAACGGTATGTGTATCCGTTTCCGTGAACAGGATGTACGTTCCACCGGCCGTTCCTCCATGGGTGTTATCGGTATGAACCTTGTCGATGATGA
>JAZNXH010000138.1:0-3272 GCA_045593785.1 Lachnospiraceae bacterium | reverse complement strand
TTCGATGGATTGGAATCGGAGTGGTCAGTCTGTTTGTTTTGTTTTCTGTTATTTCATTTGTAGCAATCAAGATAAATTTTGATGATATTTTTGGCCGTACTGTAGAGAAGGATCTTTATGCATCCCTTCGATACGAAGATTTGAAAGAGAAACCGGAACGTGAGCTGTTCACATTTGTTTCCGGAGAGAATACCTTGCAGGGATACCTTTACGGTGCAGAGAATACAAAAGGCCTGGTTGTAGTTTCGCACGGAATGGGCGGAGGTGCAGAAAACTATTTTTCAGAAAGTATGTACTTTGTGGAACATGGATATCAGGTATTTTGTTATGATAATACCGGATGTTATCAGAGTGAAGGAAAGAATTGTGTTGGTTTGCCGCAGTCGGTAATTGATCTGGATGCAGCGTTAGACTATATTGAGAGTCAGGAGAGGTTCTTGGGTCTTCCGGTATATTTGCTGGGACATAGCTGGGGCGCTTATGCCGTGACATCTATCTTCAATTATGAGGGGCATGATATCGCAGCTTCCGTGAGTGTTGCCGGTTTCAATGATCCTGCCACTATGGTAATTGAGTGGTGCAATGATATGATGGGAAAGCCGTTGACCTTTTTGCTTCGTCCGTATTTGTATATCTATCAGAAATTGCTTTTTGGTGATGTGTTTGGCTATACCGCAGTCGGTGGCATTAACAGTACGGATACGCCGGTGCTGTTGATTCATGGTGATGCAGATACAACGATTTTGATTGATGGAGCTGCGACCGTTGCGTACATGGATGAGATTACGAACCCGAATGCAGAGCTTGTCACCTGGACGAAGGAAGGACGGAATGGACACAGCAATATGTTTTATTCCGATGATGCGTTTGCATATCTGGAAGAAGTAAATGTAGAGCATCGTGCGTTGTATCAGGAGTACAATGAAGAGATTCCGTATGAAGTCGATAAGGCGTTCTACGATAAGATTGATAAGGCGAAGGTAAGTGAGCTGGCCGAAGACTTTATGGGTATGATTCTGGAGTTTTATGAAAAGAACTGATAATTTGTTCTTGACAAATTCAGACGGTCGGAATAAGATAAATGCAATATATGATGCGAAATGTGATGAAGGAGAGGATTAGGTTCTTAACTCCGCCAGAGAGATTGCCTCTGCATGCGCAGGCTGGAAGGGCAGTTCGGGAAGTGGGAATCGAAGGTAGCTCCGGAACAGTGCATCCGAACGTGAGTGATTATCAGTAGGGTGCAACGGGGAGTCCCGTTACAGGCGAGTGCTTTGCAGGAAGCACGTAAGAGGCAACTGTCACAGGTTGCGAATTAAGGTGGTACCGCGGTCTTTCGCCCTTATCAGGCGAGAGACCTTTTTTGATTGTATGGGGTGTATACAGTCAGTAAATCATTTCGCAATATATTGAGTTTTATATTTCAGTAGAGAGAAAGGATGGAACAGTATGAGCGAGAATCAGAACAAGAAAGAGCTTGCCAAGACATACGATCCCAAAGCTATTGAAGGCAGATTGTATGATAAGTGGCTGAACAAGAAGTATTTCCATGCAGAAGTAGATCACAATAAAAAACCGTTTACGATTGTGATTCCGCCGCCAAACATCACAGGCCAGTTACACATGGGCCATGCGCTGGATAACACGATGCAGGATATCCTGATCCGTTTTAAGAGAATGCAGGGTTACAATGCACTGTGGCAGCCAGGTACAGACCATGCAAGTATTGCAACGGAAGTTAAGATTATTGAGAAGCTGAAGGAAGAGGGCATTGATAAGAATGACCTCGGACGTGAAGGCTTCCTGAAGCGTGCATGGGAGTGGAAGGCTGAGTACGGCGGACGTATTATCGAGCAGTTAAAGCACCTCGGTTCTTCCTGTGACTGGGACAGAGAGCGTTTTACAATGGATGAGGGCTGTTCCAAGGCAGTAGAGGAAGTATTTGTTAAGTTGTATCAGAAGGATATGATTTACAAGGGTTCCCGTATTATCAACTGGTGCCCGATTTGTAAGACTTCTATTTCTGACGCAGAGGTTGAATACGAAGAGCAGGCAGGACATTTCTGGCACATCAAGTATCCGGTTGTTGGTACGGATGAGTTTATCCAGTTTGCAACTACCCGTCCGGAGACGATGCTCGGCGATACCGCAGTAGCAGTTCATCCGGAGGATGAGCGTTATGCACATCTGGTAGGCAAGAAGGTATTGCTTCCGTTTGTAAATCGTGAGATTCCGATTATTGCGGACAATTATGTTGAGAAAGACTTCGGTACCGGTGTTGTTAAGATTACTCCTGCACATGACCCGAACGACTTTGAGGTTGGTAAGCGTCACAATCTTCCGGAAATCAACATCATGAACGATGATGCAACCATCAATGCAAATGGTGGCAAGTTCGAGGGTATGGACCGTTATGCTGCAAGAAAGCAGATGGTAAAGGAACTCGATGAGATGGGTCTTCTGGTTAAGATTGAAGATTATACCCACAATGTAGGTACCCATGACCGTTGTAAGACGACGATTGAACCGCTCATCAAGCAGCAGTGGTTCGTTCGTATGGACGAGTTGATTAAGCCGGCAGTAGAGGCTGTTAAGAATAAGGATATCGTTCTGGTTCCGGAGCGTATGGAAAAGACCTACTTCAACTGGACCGACAACATCCGTGATTGGTGTATTTCCCGTCAGCTCTGGTGGGGACATCGTATTCCGGCTTATTACTGTGATAAGTGCGGTGAGGTAGTTGTAGCGAAGGAAGCAGATGCACCGAGCGTTTGCCCGAAGTGCGGTCATGCACACATGACACAGGATCCGGATACGCTGGATACCTGGTTCAGTTCCGCATTGTGGCCGTTCTCGACCCTTGGATGGCCGGAAATGACCGAAGATTTGAAGTATTTCTATCCGACCGACGTATTGGTAACCGGTTATGATATCATCTTCTTCTGGGTTATCCGTATGATTTTCTCCGGTTTTGAGCAGATGAAGGAAAAGCCGTTCAAGACGGTTCTGTTCCACGGTCTGGTACGTGACTCCCAGGGTCGTAAGATGAGTAAGTCCCTTGGTAATGGTATTGACCCGCTGGAGATAATTGAAAAGTACGGTGCGGATGCACTTCGTTTCACTCTGATTACCGGTAATGCACCGGGTAATGATATGCGTTTCTACTGGGAGCGTGTTGAGGCGAGCCGTAATTTTGCGAACAAGGTATGGAACGCAAGCCGTTTCATTATGATGAATATGGAGCAGATGGGCGCTGATGCTGCCATTGCAGA
>JAZNXH010000137.1:0-8549 GCA_045593785.1 Lachnospiraceae bacterium | reverse complement strand
TACGGTCTCGACCGTCTGATCATGCTGATGACCGGTGCAGACAGCATCCGTGATGTCATCGCCTTCCCGAAGGTGAAGGATGCATCCGACCTGATGTGCGAAGCTCCGAATGTGGTGGATGAGAAGCAACTGGTAGAACTTGGCATTAAGATTGCAGAAAAAGAACAGTAAATGTGTTGACAGGGGATTTGCAAATTGCAAATCCCTTGCGTATGTGAAGAAAGAGTATGATATGAACAAATTATTTGGTAATAAAGCATTTTATAAGAGAGTGATTCTGTTAACGCTTCCCATCATTATTCAGAATGCAATTACAAACTTTGTAAATCTTCTGGATAATATTATGGTAGGGCGTGTCGGCACGGAAGCGATGTCCGGCGTGGCAATTGTAAACCAGTTGGCATTTGTATTTTCTTTGTTGGTGTTCGGAGCGGTATCGGCAGCGGGGATTTTTGGTGCACAGTATTTCGGACAGAGAAATCATGAAGGTGTACGGTATGCCTTCCGCTTTAAGCTGATTTCGACCATGGTAATTGCAGTCATAGCCATGCTTCTTTTCGTGTTTGCGGGAGAGCAGCTGATTGAGCTGTATCTGCATGAAGATGGTGGTGCAGGCGGGGATTTGGCGCTTACGTTGGAGTATGCAAAGGAATATATGCTGATTATGCTGATTCAGATGATTCCGTTTGCAATCATTCAGGCATATTCCGGAACCCTGCGTGAGACCGGTGAGACCTTTGTGCCGATGCTTGCCGGTATTGTAGCGGTATTTGTGAATCTGGTATTCAATTATCTTTTGATTTTTGGTAAATTCGGATTCCCGGAACTTGGCGTAGCCGGTGCTGCAATTGCAACCGTTTTGTCGCGTTTTGTAGAACTGGGGATCGTGGTTGCCTGGACACACTATAAGAAGGAGCGGAATATATTTATTCAGGGAGCTTACAAGAGCCTGTATATTCCGGGTTCTTTGGTGAAGAGTATCTTTATCAAGGGAACGCCGCTGATTGCAAATGAAGGTTTTTGGGCAGCCGGTATGGCAGTGCTGAATCAGTGCTATTCAGTACGCGGTCTTTCGGTAGTCGGAGCAACCAATATCTCATCTACCATCGTAAATCTGTTCAATGTTGTGTTCATTGCGCTTGGAAGTACGGTGTCGATTATTGTCGGACAACATCTGGGTGCAGACGAGAAGGAAGAAGCAAAGCTTGCAGCATATCGCCTGATTACGTTTTCCGTTCTGAGCTGTATTGTGATGGGAGGAGCGTTAGCGGCTTGTTCTTCTCTGTTCCCGCAGATTTACAATACAAGCGATGAGATTAAGGCACTTGCAGCAAAGTTTATCCTGATTTCCGCATTGTTTATGCCGTTACATGCCTTTCTGCACGCTTCGTACTTTACCCTACGTTCCGGTGGTAAGACGATCATTACGTTCCTGTTTGACAGTGTATATATCTGGGTGGCATCAATTCCGCTGGCGTTCTGTCTGACGCGGTTTACTGATATGACGATTGTGCCAATCTTCTTCTGGTGTTCGGCGATTGATGCAATCAAATGTGTACTTGGTTTTATCTTGGTGAAGAAGGGTATCTGGATTCAGAATATTACGACGTCGCTGGAGAAAGAGTAGAAGGTAATAAGTTTATAGATGGCTGTCTGAGACAAGAGGCAGCAGACGGAGGTTTTTATGGAGATAGGTGTACCGATGATAATTATTTTAGGGTACTTGTTGGTTGTCAATGTGGTTGGATTTGTGTTGATGTTTGTTGATAAGAAGCGTGCACAGAACAATCAGTGGCGTATTAAGGAGGCAACCCTGTTCCTGACGGCAGCCATTGGCGGAAGTATCGGCTCGATGCTTGGGATGAAGGTGTTCCGTCACAAAACGAAGCACTTAAGTTTTTTGATTGGGATGCCGGCGATATTTATCATACAAGTGGCACTGGTAATCGGATATTTTTACTACTTGCGATAAAAGCTTACATAATGAAAAAAACACTTTTCTATTTTATTGCTTCATGATATAATAACCGCAAAGCGGTTATTATCAGTGGCAGTCGCGGAAAGAAACATGAAGTTTCTCTCCGCTCGTTGCTTTATGGTATAATAATCGTATTGTAGTTATTGCCATATTTCGGTATGTTATGAGATAATTACAAGGGGTATTACGAGTAAAAAGGTATTTTTATCAAGTGCGACAGAAAGAATCGCAGCACACAGAGGAAAAACTATATGGAACGTCAATATGATTTGACACATACGGATTTTAATCCGACATTGTTGTACGCTGGTAAACAAAAGGTTGTAAAAGCACCGGGATACCATTCTCACAGTGACTGGACAGAGATTACCGTTGTTCTGTCAGGGAAAACCTGTTATCGGGTACAGGATGAGACCTTTATGATGGAGGCAGGAGATATTCTGATTTGTAATCCCGGCGTGATGCACCAGAATATTTTACGGGTGGACGAGCAACCATCGGTACAGTTTTTTACCGGATTTTCGGATTTTCATTTTAAGGGTTATGAACCGAATATTTTTCCGACGAGAAACGGAAGTTATGTGCTTCACTTATCTGCTGAGGCAAAACGTGAGGTACAGCGTCTCTGCTATGAACTTCAGGCAGAGAATGAAGCCAGCCGTCCGGGTAAGTATTTTGTGCTGAAGGCATATTTGATGCAGATGCTGCTGATTATGGTTCGTGAGACGATTGAGTGTCCGCGTAATGTACATAATGGATATAACTTCGAAACCTATGGTAAGAGTTATGCAGTAAAACGTATTATCAATTATATGAGTGAGAATTTTGAAAAGAAGATTTCTTTGGATCAGATTGCTCACAATATGTATCTGAGTCCGGTCTATGTTTCCAAGATATTCAAAGAAGAGACCGGCGAGTCCCCGATTAACTATCTGATTAAGATTCGTCTGGAAAAAGCTAAGGCGATTCTGGAACGTGGCGAAGGTGGAAGCATTAAGAGCATTGCCAACGAAGTCGGATATGAGGATGTATATCACTTCAGTAAGCTGTTTAAGAAGTACTACGGTGTTTCGCCGTTGAACTATAAGAAAAATTACGAATCACAGGACATAGTGTAAAAATACATTTTAGGAGGCTACATATGTTTTTCAGATTATTCGGTAACTATCTTAAAGAAAAGAACCTCTTGGATGCAGAGCAGGTAGAAGCGTTGATTCAGTATCGTAAGGTGAATCGTGTTAAGCTTGGTATGTTGGCAGTGGAGCAGGGATTGATGACCGCTGAGCAGGCAGAAGAGGTGAATCGCCTTCAGGCAGTACAGGATAAGCGTTTTGGTGAGATTGCAATTGAGAATGCATATCTTACTTCGGCTGATATGGATATGTTGATTGAAAAGCAGGGTAATCCGTACTTTCTTTTCCTTCAGGCAATACAGGAGAAGGGATATTTGACAAAGGATGTACTTACAGAGACACTGTTAACCTATCGTGATGAGAAGAAGTTGTCGGATGAACAACTGGAGATTATCAAGAGCGGAACGGTTGACGATGTTGCAAATGTACTTCTTCATGCAGACAACAAACATGTAGAGGGTCTGTTGAAACTTGCAGTACGTAATCTGGTACGTTTTATCAGTACAGATATTTGTTTTGCTTCAATTGAACGTGCCGATCAGTTCAAGGCAGCACAGCTTGCTTCTCAGTTGATTACCGGTGCAGCACCGATGCAGCTTGGTATCAGCAGTGAAAACGGTGAGATGTTAGAACTTGCTTGTATTTATGGTAAGGAAGAGTTTGATGAACTGGACGCAGATGCTTACGATGCAGTATGTGAGTTTATCAATTGTAACAATGGTCTTTATGCGAGAACCAACAGTACTCTGAATTGTGAGATGGAACTGTTACCGCCTACATTTGAAGAGGATGCAGTGATTGCAGGTGAAATTTATCTGCTGACAGTATTTGTGAACAATAAGAAGCTGACCGTTTTCGTTAAGGTTGGTTGATGACAAGATAGAGATTTTGGTGATAGCGGCGATGCCGCAGAGGGAGGATTATGGCAAAGATATTGGTAGCAGACGATTCGAGAACATCCAGAAGAATGTTGCTTGATATTATTCGTACACTTGAATTTGATGAGATTATTGAAGCAACGGATGGTAATGATGCGGTAGCAAAGTTTACCGAGCATCAGCCGGATGTAGTGACTTTGGATATTACGATGCCGGGTATGGATGGCATTGAAGTATTGAAGGCAATCAAAGAAAAGAATCCGGGCGTTAAAGTAGTTATGATTACTGCAGCTGCACAGAGTACCAAGATTATGGAAGCAATTAAGATTGGTGCAGAAGAGTTTATCGCAAAGCCGTATGAGGCTGCACAGGTTGAGAGCGCATTAAAGCGCCTGATGTAGAGAGAAAGTTGCTACAGGAATAATATAGCTAAAAAGAGGTTCCGTTCACCATAGCGGAACCTCTTTTTTATAACCTTTTTCATATAAGTTTAGCGAGTTTTATCATGACGGAGAATATCTGATACTTCGCAATTGAGAATAAAGCACAAAGTATCGAGGGTCTCCGTTGTGATAGGGCACCCTTTTTTGATGCGATGGATCGTATTAGAAGACAGTCCCTGTTTATAAATTAAGTTGTATTCTGATATCCCTTTTTCCTTCAGAGTTTTGAAAAGTGGTTCATATGAAATCATACATTGTCACCTCAAAAAAAGCATAGCATATTTAATTGATTGACCATGCTCAAAGTATTGACAATGTTCAACGAATTGAGTACAATGTGCTTAAAATATTTTTGGAGGCGCAAATGAAAAAAAGATGGATTATTATATTGGGTATGATAGTAGTGTTGGGGTTAACTGCGTGTGGGAACAAAGAAGTGGATATTAGACCGATAGATATACCGCAGGAGGAAGCGACGTCATCAATTGCTTTCGATTATGAATTAACAGAGGATGGAAGCGGAGTAATCATTGAGGACTTCTTCTCTTCCTTTGCAGATAGCACTGAAATAGTAATACCGAAAGAATTTGCTAATTTACCGGTAGTGAAGATAGGAGACGGGGCTTTTCAGGATGAGGATATAACAAGTATTGAGATACCATCAAGTGTAACTACCATAGGAGAGTATGCGTTTAGTGGTTGCGATATAATAAGTATGGAAATACCATTGGGGGTAACTACGATAGAAAAGGGGGCGTTTTATGCATGTGATAATATGACAAGTATAAAGATACCTTCAAGTGTAACAGAAATAGGAGACGAAGTGTTTATAAACTGTCTTGATTTTGAAAAGGTGTATGTGGAAGAAGGTTCATATGCGGAGCAGTGGTTTGAGGAACATTGGACGCATCTGCAAGTACTATATTATGTTTCTGGAGAATTGTTCGGGTCACCGAAGTCTGATGAGAGTTATGAAGATTATGTTGAAACATCATCATATAATGCTTCTGCTTATAACGGTGCAATAACTTCGTTGTCGTCCGCTAAAGTCGGTGATGTTGTTGCATTTGGTTCTTATGAGCAGGATGGGAATGAGTCTAACGGAAAAGAAGAAATTGTGTGGTATGTTGTAGATAAAGAAGGAAATAAAGCATTACTGTTCAGCGTCTATATTCTAGATAAAGATGGGTTTGATACAAGTAATACTGACACGTTTTGGATAGATAGTACACTTCGTGAGTGGTTGAATGATGAATTTGCTAATACGGCATTTACCAGTGATGAATTTGCAAAAATACAGACAACCCAGATGACAACTGTTGAAAGCACTGGTTCAGGATATTATGATCAGGCGACATCTACTACATATGATAAAGTTTTTTTAATGGGACTTGATGAACTAAAATATTATTTTGGTTGTGAAGGTAGTACAACAGACTATAGGTGGGAGCATCCCGGAGATACTAGAATGTATGCTGAGGCGACACCATCTTCTAACATGGGAACAGGCACTAAGATGATGACGGATAACGGAACGGTTTATTTGCATGATTGGTGGCTTAGGCAAGGTTCCAGCTATGGGAATGCGAGTTATGTATCGTGTGCAGAGGTAAATGTTATTGGTGGTTCTGCCAGAAGTTCCAGTAAGGGTATTCGTCCGGTGATTTGGGTAAATACACAATAAAAGCAGGACGGTTATGTTATTGAAAGGATAAAATGGAGGAAAAGAACATGAAAAAGATAAATATTGCAAAGGTTTGTATTATTGGAAGTATTATTTGTTTTGCTTGGGCTATTATAGAAACTGCTGTTGAAGGCGTTGAGGTGCTAATCGGTCCGGTGGGACCATTTTCTGCTGTAGCATTTCTTAATAACTGGTATCCCCTTATTCCTGCAGTTATTTTACTTGTTGTAGGCATTGTTTTGAAAAAGAATGGCAAAAAGAATAGAGATTGATAGGGGAAGAAACGGGTTACTCAAGATATACTTTTTTAGGAGGTAACAATGAAGAGAAAGATATTTACGATACTGGTGTTAGTAGTCATATTATTGGCAGGTTGTGGAACAGCATCAAACAATGATGTACCGACAACCGGTGTGACAGAAGCACCGAGTGTAACAGAACCGACCACAACACCAACATCGACGAGTACACCGACACCGGAGCCAACTGCAACACCGGAGCCGACGGCAACACCAGTACCAACAAGTACACCGACACCGGAGCCGACGGCAACACCGATGCCGACAAGTACACCGACACCGGAGCCGACCGCAACACCGATACCGACAAGTACACCAACACCGGAGCCGACCGAAGTACCGGTAGCAAGCCAGGCTGATTGGAAAGACTTTAAGGTAACCTTAGGTGGATATACTGTTAAGTTAAGAGAGACAACGCTCGGAGAATTACTCGATACCGGTTTGATTGACATCAATAATAAGGAAGAGGTCTTAGCAAGAGAAAGTGAATGTGGGTTTGGAAATGAAATAGAGCCGTATGATGCTCCAATTGGGAATTTTGACGTAGCAAACTATGAAGCAAACACTGTTAAGAGCCCGGCAGATTGTGTAATCCTTAATATGTCACAGGACTCTTGGGGTAACTTAGAAAAGTTAAAGTTAGAGATTTGTGGCTTTGGAGTAGGCGACACGGTCACTCAGGAAAGTTTAGAGGTAGCACTTGGAAAATGCTCGAGAGTGTACACAGAAGAGGGTGCGTGGGGTATTATGTACACTTGGTACACTTGGTATGCGAATGGAACTGATTCGGATGGAGGCTATATTGAAATAACAACATACGAAGATGGTGAAATATTTGAGTTGGTAGTGAAGGCGCCTTACGAAGACGTTAAAATCTATAGCAGATTTGGATATTACAGGTAAGCCGGCAGAGAAAGGGCGGTAAGCATGGAATTGAACGACATGCAGGTAGCAATGTTAGTATTTCTATGTTTATTTGGCGCATGCAGTGCGATAAACATATAGAATATTTGAAAAGAAACGGCTAAGTTCAAAAGTGGACTTAGCCGTCTTTGCTTGTGCGCCTGCAGGGACTATTTTGCATGCTGCCGTCCCTCGTGGTCAATCGTATACTCTCCCGGAAGAATCAGCTGAGAGATTGGAACTAGTTCATAACCTTTTTCCTGTAAGCCTAAGATGATAGACTCCAGTGCTTCTGCAGTGTGTTTTGCACCGTTATGCATCAGGATAATGGAACCGTTTCCAAGATGTTTGTGGTTCAGTATACGGTTGCGGATTTGATCTGCCGTGTAGTCTTTCCAGTCAAGAGAATCGACATCCCACTGGATAACATGATAGTTGCATTGTTCGTTTGCCGTCTTAATCAGTGTATTGTTATAGTCGCCGTAAGGAGGTCGAAAAAGTGTCATATCAATACCGGTGAGCGCTTTTACTTTTTCGTGAGGTTTCAAGAGCTCATCCGCACAGTCATTGGCAGATAGCTTTGACATCTGTTTGTGGTTCTCGCTGTGATTCGCCAGATCGTGCCCGGCAGCGGCGATGGCCTTGACATCCTCCGGATATTTTTCGATCCAGCCGCCGGTCATGAAAAAGGTGACCTTGACGTTGTGCTTTGCAAGGATTTCAAGAATATGCGCAGTGTCTTCATTTCCCCAGGCTGCATCAAAACTCAAGGATACTTTTGGGGCACCGCTGTCAGCACTTCGGTCAACGCAGTAGATGGGAAGGAGTTTGTTGTTTGCTTGAACTTTTACGATGCTGTAGTGAAAGAATAAGGAAACTAAAGTAAGGCAAAGAAGAACAGAGATAATGCGCAGAAATTTACCTGATGGATTTTGTAGTTTTGGCATGTTTGATTGTGTCCTGTGTGTTTTGGTATATAGTATGATATGTGTGATGTGATTATTCAAAGGGAACATATTATCCTGATAAAAGATAAGTGAGTGTATATTGCACGTCGGGCGGGAAAATTGTGCGGAAATATGTAATATTTCAGAAAATAGTATTGCGGGAAATCGAAAAAATGATATAATATAATTGTGTTAATATACTGTTAAGAAAGCATAGCAGATAAGGAGCTTAAGAAGACAAGATGAGACTACAGGAAGTACCTGCAGGAACAAAAGTCGAAATA
>JAZNXH010000136.1:0-8130 GCA_045593785.1 Lachnospiraceae bacterium | reverse complement strand
GGATCCTGAATCGAAACATCATACAGTGAAATACTGTCGTTAAAGCATAGGGAAGTCTCAATCTTCACCGTCGGTGTCTGTTTTAGTGTCCGGAAATAATTCGGTGAATAATATACCGATACATCCCTGATTTCTTCATGTTCATGGGAACCCATGATAACTTTCGGGCTGAGTGTAATCGTATATTGGCTTGCACTGAGAAGGCCGGACAGATTAAACTCAATCGCTTTTCCGGTCTTCAGATATTCCATCATGGCACCATCCAGTTTTACAAAACCATCCTCTGCAGTAATGATTGCAGTTTCCGTGCCATCTTCCGTGATTGTATCGGTAATTTCCTCCGTTACACTACCGTCTTCCAACGTTTCCCCATCCGCCTCAGGACTCAGCGAATCCGGTGCATCTTGTGTATCAGACAACATCGATACATCTGCATAGCTTACAAATATTCCGGATGCATCAAGCTGTCCGTCCGTATCTTTTTGGAACTGCAAATCACTATAAGTCAGCATATCCACCAGACGATAATCCGTACGTGAAGTATCCAATGCAACACTCACCTTCGCAGAATGATAGGATACATCCGTTACTTCTACATTGAAAAATGCGTAACCTAAGGAAGACAGAGGTGCTGTCAGCACTTTTGTCTTGCCAATTTCCATATTTTCTTCAAAATGACTGCCAGCTGCTCCCGGAACCTTGCCAATATCATAATCAGCATATACACAAAGCGTGTAACTTTCAAAGTCCAACAGATTTGAAAATTGAATTCTGGTCTTCTTGTCCGGATCCAATTTCAGTTCATAACTTGGCTCCAGATTCTCGTACTCACCAAATTCATACCAGTCACTCAACCATCCGGTCTTTTGTTTTCCCTGAGCATAAACCGGCTGTCCTTCTCGGTTGTACACTACGAGATAGAGAGAACCCTCACGAATCAGGGCGTCATCCTCATTCTCGATTTTGATTTCAACTTCTATATTCTTTACTTCGTTCTTTTTTAACTGTATATCTGCTACCGGAGCTGCTTTGCAGGTATAGACATGCCTTGTCGGCTCAAATTCCTTCACCGGCATCTCATTGCCCTTTGCATCACAGAACACAAAGCTGATTTCATAATCCGAACTGGAATCCAGTATTTCTTTTGTCAGAATATCCGCCGTACTGCGGTCTTTCAACTTCTTCAGTTCTGCGGAGCTGAAACGGTACATCGGATTCTTCGATAAAGATATTCCGGTCTTATCAAACTCAATTTCCACCTTCTTGATGGCTGAAAGCATATCCTCATAGGCTCTGGTCTCTTCAAAATTATCAATCTCTACATTGCGAAGGTCTGCCTGGTGCGGGAAATAATACTCACCCAAACCAAAATCCACTTCGATCACTGGCAATGCGCTCATCGGCTTGGTCTGCAATGTTACGGATGTCAGTTGTTCTTCCTTTGTACCAAGTGCGGTACGATAGAAAAAGCTTACATCTACACGGTATTCTGTATCCGGGGTCAGACCGCTAATGCTTACGATACCGGCAGAAGTTACTGATTTTCGCATCACTAGCTTATCTTTCTTGCCTGCATCCTTGCTTATCTGATATACCTGATATGCGATACCCTTGTTATGCAGATATGCGGAATTCTCTATCGATGTTATTTCATTGTATATCGAATAAACCTCGGCACTAAACTCACCCAAGTTTACAGTCGGTTTCTCCCATTCTTCTTTTTCGGAACCATCATCCGAAGACTCCGGCATATCCGGCGGCTCCGGAGGTACGCTGTCCTCTACCATCGGCGGCAATTCTACACTCGGTACATCTTCTGCGGGCTGAGCCGGAAGCGGCGGACGCGGTGTCATGGTCGGAAGATTGCTCTTCTCGCCATCCCACTCACGGTCACTCGGAGCCTTGGTCGGCTTCACACCGCCCTCATCCTCTTCATCGGACTCAGACGGAATCACTACCGGGGTCGGAGTTACGGTTGGGCGCACCATCCCTGCACCTTCCCCGTTTTCACTATTTATATCACCGCCGGAAATCACAGGGGTAGGTGTTGGCGTCGGTGTAGGGGTAGGCGTATTGGTCGGCGTCGGAGTCGCTGTCATCTGTGCTCCGCCGGTCGCATTCGGCGACGCGGTAACGCCTTGCTCACTCCCTTCCTGTTGCGTAGTATCCTTGTACACACCAAGCATCTCCAACAGATCCAGATAGTTATAATTTGCATCATTTATCGTAACATAACTGTCTTCCGTCAGTCCTGTTATTTCTTCATAATAGAACGTATCTTCCTCTAATGCATACCAGGACAGCTTATCCTCGCGGAAGCACAGGATTGCATTGTTCTCCAGTCTTACTTCCGGCAAACCGGACTGCTTTACGGACATCTGCATGGCATTCATATACAGACCGTTGGGAAGTTCTAAGAAGAGCATGTTTTCGCGGTATGCACGTTCCATATCCTGATTGAAGCTCATACCTTCACTAATATACAGTCCCTGGTAAGTCGGAACCGACTCAAAATCTTCCGTAATCGCTACAATACTGTCCGTCACACAGTACAACGTACTTCCTTCGTTAACAAACAGAGGGTATGCACTGCTCAGATATTCCTTATCATCGCCCAGATACAGTTTTCCATTCTTCTCGTACACCGTATCAGACATCTCATATGGAGAGGCTGCAACCTCCTCAGGCAAAGTTACTTCTGACTGTTGCAACAGATTCTGTGTAATCCTGTCATCCGTTACGGCGATACCATCATTCTCCAGAACCAGATATACTTCATAATTTTGCACACTCAAAAATACGATTCCCGCAATTCCGGCAACCGACAGTACTAATGCTGCAATTATTCCGTATATCTTTTTCACTATGTTTCCCTCCTACTGCAGAACCGGAAGTATCGATGGTGTTGCAATCAGCACTTCCGTTGTCCGGTCGCTCCATTCCAGACTTCCCTGCAATGGTCTCAGTTTTAACCCATGTCCCAGATCCACATAAGGCACAGGTCCTGACACCGTATATGTACTAAATTCTTTGGTCTGATATTGGTACACAGATAAGCTCAGATGATCTTCTACCATCACCATTGACAACGGTTCCAGACCCAGATGGAAATCCCCCATCACAAATTCCGTCGCATCCAAAAATATATAACACCCTGCTTCCGAATAGAGAAATGCATCGTTCATTCCGAGCACTCTTTCCGGCATCTCCAGATACACCGCGCCGATATCCGGCACAAGCTTCGTCAATTCCGGAAGCGAATTCACTCGTTTACTCCATGGCTGCATAATACCGAAGCCACCCGGAAGTATCACTGCAGCTTCTTCTGCATAATACAATGCAATGCCGTGCACATTGTATAATACAGATTTATTATCCAATAATAACTGCTTTCCTTCTGCTCTTCGGAAGACACTCTCACCCTGTACCTCATATCGCTGGCGCATATCGTAGAAATACAATGTATCCGTAAATTCTTCCTGTGCCAGCGGCGCACCGATATCCTCTCTCTCCCAGGATGCCAGCCATTCATAGTAGGTACTGTTCATCTGCCCAATTGTAACCCTGGTGCTGGGTGTCACGACAGTGTTTTGATACCGTAAACGTCCACGATAGTACTCGTACCATCGAATGCTGTTCTTTTGAAGCTGTATGAGTGAGTAACGTGGAATCACGGCACTGATTTCACCATGTAATATGAACTCCTCCAGATTCACACAAAGTCCGGTGTCCACCATACGTAACAGATGTACCTGTTCTCCGATTTTTTCAGAGGTTTCCTGGTCAAATACATTTCCCTCTCCAGCGAGACTGTACGGTTCTCCCTCTGCTTCTGAAAAATCAGCAAAGACCATATTGTAATTCCCTTCGTATAGAAAAATGGTAGCACCATTGTTTTGATAACAAGGATATTTCGTATTATATTCAAGTCCCGGCAATTCACTGCCTTCCCGAATAAACTGTAACGCAACTTCTGCAACACGGTCTTCTGGCACAAAGTCCATCGGTACAAAATACCGGTCGCATACCATCGTGGGGATTACAACCGCTTCCCGCAGTTGTTTTTTTATGACAGCTGATATTGCGCATGCAATCACAGTAATCACCGTTAGAAGTACCAACACCCAAAACGCTTTGTTATTCTTCTGCTTCATCATACCCGATTACTCCAAATCCGTCAGTAGTGACGGTTGCATAAACAACATCTGCTCCTGTCCGTTCTCACGGTACATAATATCCGTACTTAAATTTACACTGGTACGGTCAGCCAGTAATGCAGTACAATACCCGTTCTCTGCAGGGATTTCACGGTAATTCTGCTCCATCAAATCATATATTACGATATATTGACCGTATTTCGCAGTCACCATGCAAACCGACTGCGTAAGATAGCTCTCATCTTCCCACTCGAGTAAAGTACCTGCCGGGAAGTAATAAGTATCTTTTCCGTCAAAGAAGAAAAACTCTTCCAAATCAACCGTTGTATTATCATATATTACGGAATAACTGTCCCCGTTTCTCTCCAGAGCACTCATCGGCTGAATCCGGTTCGTCAATTGCAAGACCGGCTGAACTACAGAATACACAGAAGAAAACACAATCTTTTCCTCGCCTTCAAAATAAATCACCGATGGATCTAACACAATTGTCTCTTTCTCTTGCACCAACAAACAGCCACTATCCCCGCGTCGTATCTTGCCTCCGCCTTCGTATCGGATTTGCTTTCCTTTTACAAACTGATATACCGTAGTCTCTGCCTGTATATGCTCCACACGTAAATACATAATGGCAGGGAGGATGGCAAAAACAATAGGCAAAACCAATACCAGCCATACCCTCTTTTCCAACGCTTTTTCTCCTGCTGTTGCCTGCTGGTATGCTTCCATCGTTGTAGCAGACGCACGCAAGTTCAAAAGTCCGAAGATAAACTGAATCATAAAAAATCCAAACAAAAATACTGCTGCAAACAGATTCAATAAGCCGGTTCCATACTGTGCCTGTGCACGTCCTGCCTCGTCCTTCAAAAACAGCAGACAATAAAACCCGGCAACAACTTCTGCACTGCAACAAATATCAAACAAAATGTACTTTATCCTGCCGCTCATTGCATACAGAACAACACACAGAATCAGATATGCAAACAACGGCACTGTCATAAACCTTGCTTCAAACAGGAACGCTGCCGCTACGCACAGACGACACAATAACACTACAAAGAGAATTCGCTCTCTCTTTCCTGTATTCAGGAACACCGCCAACCATCCAAGCAGCGGATGATCCATGCGGAAACTACGAAGACAGAGCGTGGTCGCCACTGATACCAGAATCAGGCCGGCAATCAGACAGCCTAAAAGAATACCGATATCCGAAAACACTTCCACCCGGTCAAATGTCATTGTGTTCCTCCTTCAACAGAAGCTTGAAGACATTATTTTTCATGACAAAAAAACCGGATATGTTTTCAAACGTAATGGTATTTACCATGGTCGCACTTCCTCTGCGATCCGGAATCTCTTCCGTAATAATCTCTACCGTTCCGTCAATCTCACCCAAAGTAGGCATATAATCTACCATAATCAGAAGATTGATATCCTTCCCTTTCAGACGAATCATCTTAACATCATGGTAACTTACATAGCCCTGCTCATATCCGATGATTACGGCTTCCATCCGCTTGCGGTCATCTTCATATTGTCTTTTTACTGCTCTGTCTGCCATAAAAAACTAACTCCTTAGCGGCTCTTATAGTCATGGAGATTACCGATATACAAGAATCGGTTCTCATCCGTCGTATCATACTTACCTTCCAAAATCGCCTCAACATCATCCAGAACATCCGCGATTTGCACAAACTTACCCGGAATATTGGTAAACTGTTCTGCTACGAACATCGGCTGGGTAAAATAATTTCTCAGCTTACGTGCACGGTAGAAGATGTTGTAGTCTTCCTTGGAGAGTTCCTCGATGCTTAATACCGCAACAATCTCCTCAAGCTCCTGATAACGGGACATATAGCGGATTACTTCCTGTACCAGACGATAGTGGCGTTCACCCACCTTATCAACACTAATCAGCTTACTGTCTGTCTGGAACACATTGATTGCCGGGTAGATACCCTTTTCTGCCACTTTACGGTCCAGTACCAGCTTACCGTCAAAATGTGAAGTAATCGCATGTACGGCTGCATCGTTCATATCATCCGCAGGGATAAACACTGCCTGGAACGAAGTAATAGAACCATTCTCTGTACTGTTGATACGCTCCTGTACCTCTGCTACATCTGACAAAAGAGTACTCGGATAACCGTTATCAATCGGCATATGCTCCAATTCTGCAGACAACTCAGACTTTGCCTGGATAAAACGGTACATATTATCGATGAACAGAAGCACGTCCTGATTCTTTTCATCACGCAAATACTCTGCAAGAGTCAGACCACTGTAAATAGCTTTGGAACGATTCATGGAGTTCTCACCCATCTGTCCGAACGCGATACTCATCTTGTCGAGCAGATTGCCCTCCAGCATCTCATCATAAAGTTCCTTACCCTCACGGGAACGCTCACCAATACCAACAAAAACAGAGTTGGAACGAAGTCCTTTGTATACGTTATGGATCAGCTCTTTAATAAGCACCGTCTTACCGACACCGGCACCACCAAGCAGGCCCATCTTGAAACCTTTCTGCATCGGTGCAAAGAAATCTACCACCTTGATACCGGTCCACAGGATGTCTCCCTCAATATCCACTTCCTGCAATTGGATATTACGGTCATACACATTTCTTGTCTTCACTTCTTCGATCGTATTCTCATCCAATAATCCACCGTAAGAATCAAACACCTTACCCAGAATTTCATCGCTGTACTGGATAGACAAGCCGCCTTCCTGTGCTTCTACATCAAGCCCCCGCTTCAGCCCATTGACACTGTCAAATGGGATTGCAGTTGCAATATTGCCCGCCACTGAGCTGATTTCAAAGCGGTACACTTTTCCCTGGTAATCTGCAGTAACGATATCACGCGGCTTAATCTTGCAATCATCCAGCAGAATCTCAACACGCATATTTGAAATAGAAACCAATTTTCCGATTCTCATGATCTCCTCCGAAATGTCTTTTTCACATAACTGTCAATGACTTTTTTGAAACTCTTCTGCGTTTTTTCTTTTCGCATCAACAGTGTCTCTTCTTCTTCCATCTCTTCAATCTTCTTCAACGATTCTGTTGTCGAATTCTGTCGCAGGACATTTTCCGACGCAAAACTGCTGACTTCCGCAATCCGAAGTTCATACCCGAGGAAGCTGGTAATCAGATTCCTAAGAATAATATTCATATCACCTTCTACGAAATAGTCTTCGCGATAGTTCTCCGAATCGTGATGCTTCAGATCGTAAGGATAGATTTGCTTCGACACCGGTTCAATACTGCTGATGTTGTTAAACTGAAAATAATGCAGTGTTACCGACGAATGTGTATTTTTTCTTACTACATCCTCCAGTATCCGGTACAATTCATTCAAGGATGTCCGGAATTCTTCCCTGGTGATTCTCATCAGAGGTTCCACGTTTCCGCGCCTTAATTTCCTGCCGATGATGATCTGGTCTCCGTCCTTCTGCTCTTCAATCATGCGGTTGACCGTAAAATTGATGCTCCCGCAAAATCCGTAGTCACTTCCAAGGTAAATGTGAAGTGCCGGTGCATTCTCATCAATCTTAAATATCGTCTTGTCCAGAATGAAGTTTCGGTTGTTTATGATCATATCAATGATCTCTGAGACTTCTTGTTCCAGCCGCATGTATTTGGTCGCTTGTCTTCGGGAAGCATCTACGCGAATCAGGGAATGAAAATTCATTACTTTAACGATTTTCTTCTCTTTCACTGTCTTACTCCCTTCCGTTAGTCAAACAAGCCGTCAAACATTCCCAGCATCTCCTGCTGTGTAAGGGGTGAAAACTTGTACTGCTTCAACAGGTTACGGACCTTCTTACCGGTCTCCATACGTTTCTTCAATTCCGGTCCCATCTCATCCATGTTGGCAAGTTCATAGATTTCACAGGATTCCAGATAGGATAACAATTCTCTACGTACCGTCGCACCTACCTTCTTCATGGTTGCTGTCTGTACTGCACC
>JAZNXH010000135.1:0-9988 GCA_045593785.1 Lachnospiraceae bacterium | reverse complement strand
TGTTCTTAAAATATGCAATCTGGTCCTTGGTGTACTGGACTGCCTGCAGATAACCGTCTTCTGTCTCTGCAAATTCCAAGGCACCAAAAAGAATCGATTTTAACTGTTCTTTTGATAATTTCATAACGTTCCTTCTCCTTTATATTTTATTATTTTGTTACACCATTCTTTTTCTGCATTACATCTGTTCCAGTATATTGTTTCCTTCCCGTATGGTTTGCTCATACAATGCCATCGCTTCCTCATGATGCTCCCGGATAAAGGCGGCATCTCCTGATTTCCCGGCTTTCTCCAGTTCATATGCAAGCTCAGAAATCTGTTTTCCTCCGATACTGAGTGAAGTAGACTTCAGCGAATGAAGTTCGATTCCGTAGTCTTTCCAGTTCTCCTCCTCGTAACACTGCGCAATCTTTTCCCGTTTCTGTTCATACAAATTACAGAACATCGAAAGAAATTCGAGAAAAATCTCTTCGCTTCCTGCACAATACAACATTGCTGTATCCCGGTCAATATACTGTCTTTCGTTTCCTGCTGTTGTTTCCTCTTTTATTTCTTCACCTTCCTCTTCTGCCGTCGCATCAAAAGTTTCTTCTATACTGATCTGCGGTTCCAAAATTTCCACAACTACTTTCTCTTCCGGCAGATAACGGCGCAGCATTGCTTCCAGCTCGTTTGCGTCAATCGGCTTACTCAGATAATCGTCAAATCCGTCTGCCAGATACATCTCGCGTACACCGACAATGGCATTGGCAGTCAGGGCAATCACCGGAGTATCTTTACATGGATACTGTTTCATCTCTTTCATGCGTTTCAGGGTTTCCACACCATCCAGTTCCGGCATCATATGATCAAGCAAAATCACATCATAATGTCTCTGCCGTACCAATTCGAGGCAGCGCTCCCCGCTGTCACAACAGCTCACCTTCACCTCAGTTGTCTTGAGTAGTTTCTCTACTACAAACAGATTCATTTCATTGTCATCAACTACCAGAACATTTGCATCCGGAGCCCGAAATGTTTCTTTGTAATCATTCAGTGATTTTACATACTCCGCAAACTTCGTTTCGAAATTGCCAATCTTTGTATCACCCGCTACCACTTGCGGAAGATAAATCGTAAAGGTGGAGCCTTCTCCGTATACACTTTCCACTTCAATGTGACCGTGCATCATCTCTACCATTTTTTCGGTGATTGACAGTCCGAGACCGGTACCTTCCACATTTTTATTTGCTTTCTGGTCCAGACGTTCAAAATTACCGAATAACTTACCCATGTCTTCTTCACGGATGCCGATACCGGTATCGCTTATGGCAATTTTCAGTACAATCCTTTCGTCTTCCGGATCATCTGTCTGTGCCAGTGTAATCCGCATGCAGACACTGCCTTCACGGGTATATTTCACGGCATTGTTCAGAATGTTAATGATAACCTGACTGATTCTGGTCTCGTCCCCCATCAGCTCATCCGGAATCTCTTCATCAACCTCCACCTGAAATTCCAGTTTCTTCTCCTCCGCCTTCACACGCATCATATTAACGGCATTATTCAATACAGAGCTTAAGAAATACACTTCCTCAACAATTTCCATCTTGCCCGCTTCAATCTTAGACAGATCCAGAATGTCATTAATCAGTGCAAGTAACGTCTTGCTTGCATTATGCGCCCTTCCGGCATATTCACGAATATTGCTGTCTTTGCTTTCACGAAGAATCATTTCATTCATACCCATAACCGCATTAATCGGTGTTCGGATTTCATGCGACATATTGGCGAGGAAATCACTCTTTGCAGCATTGGCATTCTCTGCTTCTTCTTTTGCATTGTGTACTTCTTCCGCGTAACGTGCTGCTTTTCTGCGGTTAAGGAAACTCGAAGTACAAAAATATGTAACGATTACAAAGATACCCATGGAAAGTGCGATATTTCGGAACAGATTCTGGCGTACCCGCCGGAACAGCTCCTGTGACTTAACAACAAGAACTACATTCCATCCGCCGCGCACCTCACTCCGGAACACCTGACATTCCTCACCGTCTATCATCATACTGAAATACTCTTCATCGGTATCAATAATTTTCTGTATTAATTCCTTCTGTTCCGCAACTGCATATGTTTTTTCAAGATAACTTGCACCGCGCAGACTACTGTCCGCGTGAGTAACAATCATGCCGTTATTATCAACAATGAATCCGTATCCGTTACCGTTCAGATTGATTTTTTCCGTTGCATCCTGAATAGAATACGGTGTAATATCCAGTGCCAGTACACTCTCTCCGTCACTCAGCACCTTGCTGACCGATACGATAATATTCCCGGTCTGTGCATCAACGTACGGAGGAATCAAAGTCACTCCGTTTTCCTTATTCTCCATTGCCATGGTATACCAGATGCGCTTTTGCGGAACATAATCTGCATCCGGAATCCAGCCCCAGCCGTCCACATAGGTTCCGTTTACCCATCCGTAGATACCGGTAAAATCTTCACTGATACGTTCTGCAAATTTTTGAGATTCTGTCGTAAGAAAATACTCTATCTCTGCTGCAGACATCCCCTCATTTACCATATACTCCACACTGTCTGCGGTTACTTCCAGCGTTTCATAGCCACGCATCAGAAAATTCTGTACCTGCTCTGATAACTCTTTTGTTGTCGTCCCGCCCATGACGATAATATCATCTCGCGTAATCTTATAGAACGAACCAAACGTATACACCACAATTGCCATCAGCAATACCACAGTAATCGCTAATGTAACCCAATAGGATACAATATCCTTCCGAAACCGTTTTTTCATATTTATCCCCCCGTGGCCACCCAACACGACGCACAATATCATTTTACCATGTTAAAGCGGTGGGTTCAACAAAAAAACTCTCTTCCCACACAAAAAAGGTGTCTGAATTTACTTCAAACACCTTTCCCATTCCATATATATTTCTAATCATCGTGACGAATCCATCGGATACGAAATCAAATATGGTTTGCAACTTCGAATGCATCCCAGATTGCATACATGATGTTTGCAACCTTCTTTGCGTCACCAAGCAGATAAATCTCCGGTACATCGAATTCAACTTCATGATACAGGGAATTCTCTTCGTTGTAACCAACGGCAAGAATCACGCTGTCACAGTTCAGATTCTTCATGCCTTCTGCAGTTTCTACGTTCAGAACACCATTCTCGTATTTAGACACCTTGGCACTCGTGAGAATCTTAACACCATTGAACGGAAGCAGACCTTCGAGCATATCCAGGTTCGAATGGCAGAGCGGGCCGTTCACCTTCATAATCTTGTCAAGTGCTTCCACGATGGTAACGTCCTTACCCTGCTGAGCCAGCCAGAGCGCTGTCTCACAGCCTACCAGACCGCCGCCGACAACTACCGTCGTCTTGCCGCAATCCTTCTCCTTCATCAGGACTTCTGCTGCCGTATATACCTTGCTGTCATCACCAAGGGAGAATACCTTCGGAGTGGAACCGGTTGCCATGATTACGGTATCGTAACCGTCGGCAAGGATCATCTCCTTGGTCACTGCGGTATTCATATGTACTTCTACGCCAAGACGTGCCAGTTCTCTGGTATACCAGTCTGCCAGTGCAATATCGTCTTCCTTGAAGTCCGGAGCACCGCCCGGAATCAGGTTGCCGCCAAGGCGGGATGCCTTCTCGTATACTACCGGCTCATGTCCGCGGATAGCGAGTACTCTGGCAGCTTCACAGCCTGCCACGCCACCGCCGACAATCAATACTCTCTTCTTGCGTAAAATCGGTTCATATGCCGTTACCCGCTCTCTTGCCGCCTGCGGATTTACCGCACAGTTAATCAGGGAATAGGTTGCGATACGTCCCATACAGCCCTCATGACAGGAGATACACGGACGAACCTGATCGAAGTTTCCTGCACGCAGTTTGTTACAATAATCCGGGTCAGCCAGCAACGGTCTGCCAAGACTGATGACATCGCATATGCCATCCTGTAATGCTTCAAGCGCCATGTCCGGATTGTCCATACGGCCTGCACAGAATACCGGGATATTCACTGCTTCTTTTACCATCTTACAGAACGGACGGTACAGCCCCTTCTCCTGATACATCGGCGGATGACTCCACCACCATGCATCGTAGGAACCGGCATCCACATCAAGTGCATCATAACCGTACTTCTCGAGGAGCTTTGCAGCCTCGATGCCTTCTTCGTAGTCACGTCCCTTCTCCTCGAACTCTTCGCCCGGGAGTGCACCCTTTCTCCAGTCCTTGATCATACTCTTTACACTGTAACGTAAGGTAACCGGGAAGTCCTTACCGCAACGGGACTTAATCTCTTCCACAATCTCTTTTGCGAATCGCAGACGATTCTCCAGCGAACCGCCGTACTCGTCCGTGCGCAGGTTAAACATGGAAATCGCGAACTGGTCCAGAAGATATCCTTCGTGTACCGCATGAATCTGAATGCCGTCAAATCCGCCGCGCATTGCATTGTACGCACCGTCACCGAATGCCTTTACGATGCTGCGGATCTCTTCTTTTGTAATGGAACGGCACATCTTATCCAGCCATCTGTGCGGAATCTCGGACGGAGCAACCGGCGGGAACTCACCCAGGTTGGTCGGAATCGTAACACGGCCGAAGCCACCGGACATCTGCAGGAAAATCTTGCTGCCATATGCGTGTACACGCTCGGTCATCTCCTTGCTGGTTCTGGTGAAATGTACCGGGTTGTGTGTTGATACCGGAATAATGGACTGGTTCTGCGGTTCTACTTCCTGATCACAGAACGTAACACCGGTAATAATCAGACCTGTGCCACCCTTCGCACGCTCTACATAATAATCAATACCTCTCTGGTTCCAGCCACCCTCGGAATCACCGAGTCCGAGCGGTCCCATCGGAGCCATTGCAAAACGGTTCTTGATTGAAACACTGCCGATTTTCACCGGCGTGAATAACTCTTTGTACTTCATTGTTACGCCTTCTCCTTATTATTTTTCGGCATTGTTTTCGTACTCTGCCGATGCCCTGTAATATCTCTTCTACTATACCTTATATTTTAAGAAAAACCAAGTCCTATCTTTGATTGTATAAGCATAATCTTTTCAAACGCAGATACTCTCTTCGGCACACCATTCCGGTTTCTCTGTTTTCTCCATGTTCTGTTCATGATAATCCATTGACTTTATCCGGCAATCCGATAAAATCGAATTATATACTGGTGCCCGTATCATCGGTGACACCGTCGCAAACCGTTCTAAGATTGGAGGATTTACAGTATGACCTATTATGTTAACTGCAATGCATCCCGTGACGGCAACGGCAGCAAACTGATGCCTTTCCGCCATATCAATGACGCTGCAAAAGTAGCACTCCCCGGCGATGAGATTATCGTTGCACCGGGTATCTACCGTGAATATGTTAATCCGCTCAACGCCGGTACCGAAGAGAACCGCATCGTATACCGTTCCGAGCAGCCGCTTGGTGCAGTTATCACCGGTGCTGAGGTTCTGACCGGATGGACCAAGTATGAAGGCAATGTATGGATGAACCGCGTAGACAACGGTATCTTCGCCGGCTACAATCCGTACACCACTTATGTATGCGGCGACTGGTATTTCGCACCGACCGTACGCCACACCGGTTCCGTTTATCTCAACGACCTTGCGATGTACGAGACCGTAACCCTCGACGAATGTATCGAAGGTGCTGTCGATCCGTGTGCCTGGGTTCCGGAAGAATCCAAGTACAAATGGTTCACCGTACAGGAAGGCAATACCACTGTTCTTTATGCTAACTTCCAGGGTCTTGACCCGAACAAAGAAAAAGTTGAAATCAGCGTTCGCCGCAACTGCTTCATGCCGGATAAGACCGGTGTCAGCTACATCACCGTAAGCGGCTTTAAGATTGACAAAGGTGCTACCACCTGGGCACCGCCGGCAGCATATCAGGACGGTTTGATCGGACCTCACTGGAGCAAGGGCTGGATTATCGAAGACTGTGAAGTATGCAACAGCCGTTGCTGCGGTATCTCTCTTGGTAAGTACCGTGATGAAGAAAATGATATGTACTTCTATACCAAGCACGTAAAGAGCCCGACCCAGATGGAACGTGACGCCGTATGCCGCGGTCAGTATCACGGCTGGCTCAAAGAAAAAGTCGGCAGCCACATCATCCGCCGCTGTCACGTACATCATTGTGAGCAGACCGGTATCGTAGGCCGTATGGGTGCCGTTTTCTCCACCATCGAAGATTGTCACATCCACAATGTATGTAACTCCCAGCAGCTGGGTGGCGCAGAGACCGCAGGTATCAAGTTACACGCTGCCATCGACGTTACCATCCGCCGCAACCATATCCATCACTCCATTATGGGTGTATGGCTTGACTGGGAAGCACAGGGTGCACGTATTTCCCAGAACCTGATGCATGACAACCATCGTCCGGATGGTATTCTTCCGGCAAAAGGTGCAATGTTCAGCAATGACGTATTTATCGAAGTAGGCCACGGCCCGACGTTGATTGATAACAACGTACTTCTGTCCAAGGTAGCATTGGCTATGCCGTCCGAAGGTCTTGCACTGGTACACAACCTGATGCTCGGTTCCTTCTGTCTGGTGAACTCCGGCGTTGACAGTATCGTAAACGGACAGCGCGAGCCGCGTTACACTCCGTACCACATCCGTCACAGGACCGAAGTTGCAGGTTTTATGACCATCCTGCACGGTGATGACAGAGTATACAACAACATCTTCATCCAGCAGTATCCGATTACCGAAGAGAAAAAGCCGACCGATAACGATTACAACGTAACCGGTACCGCTCCGCTTGATATCTTCCCGACCTATGAAGAATGGATTGCAAACTTCAAGATGGACGAAGAACCTGTTATGCACGCGCTTGCAACCTATCACTTTGGTCACCTTCCGGTATGGCTCTCTGGTAATGCATATTTCAACGGCGCTACCGTATGCAAGCATGAGAAGAACTGCCTGATTGACAAAGACGCTAAGGTAGAAGTAAAATTAGTGGAGAAAGACGGCAAGTATTGTCTTGAGACCAACGTTTACGACTATCTGAAGGACTTCAGAGCCGGCATCATCAACAGCGATATTTTAGGCTGTGCATTTGAGCCGGAACAGCGTTTCGAGAACACAGACGGCACTGAGATTATCTTTGACCGCGATTACTTCGGTACACACCGTGGAACCGATGCTCTTCCGGGACCGTTTGCAAACGCTGAAGATGCTGCAAAACAGCTTTTCTAATCAGTCCGTAAAATAACAACCGACGGTCTGCCTGCTTTCACAGTAGACAGACCGTTTTTTTGTTTGGAGGCACTATGTTATATCACTATACCGATTTCCCTGCGTTTGACGGCATTATCCGAAGCGCAGTATTACGACTGAACAACATCCTGAACATGAACGATGCTGCAGAGATGCGCCTCTTCATGAACGGCATACGCCATGCGACGCTCGAACGGCTCCGCGATGGTTGTGATGATGAGAAACTTCGTATGCTGGACAGCTTTTTCCGTAACGAACTGGAAAAAGAGTTCCACTACTCTGCCTACGCTGCCTGCTTTTCCAAGTACCGTGACGATGCTGCCCAGTGGGAACGTTACGGCCGTTCCGGTCAGGGTGTCTGTATCGCATTCCACGAAGACAGACTGCAGGAATTGGTCGGTGGTGCTATCTCACTCCTTGAGGTATACTATCAGTCAGATATGCAGGAGCACCAACTGGTAGACGCATTCTGCGACTGTATGCACCGGACAGAAGACTTCATGGAAGCCCTGCCCCGCTTGCAGGAGCTCATGCTGGATGCTTGGGTACGTTCCGCAGCCTTCAAACATCCATCCTTTGCCAGCGAAAAAGAATCCCGTCTGGTAGCTTCCCCGTTCATCAAGAGTGATTTTACCATCGAACCGCAGTACCATGTATCCAAAGGCCGTATCAAAAAATACT
Organism: Lachnospiraceae bacterium; assembly: GCA_045593785.1. Taxonomy (GTDB): domain Bacteria; phylum Bacillota; class Clostridia; order Lachnospirales; family Lachnospiraceae; genus SZUA-448. Next base: position 2,029 of record JAZNXH010000135.1, on the reverse strand, counting down.
ACCCGCTTGATCTGAACCAGATGTGTGCCCGTCACAACATGACCTTCTCCGACCTCGTCGGCGAAATCATCATCGGACCAACATCTCCGCAGTCCCTGCCGATCCTGCAGGACTACCTCGAAGACTGCGGACTGGGCGTACTGAAGGACAAAGTTATCCTGTCCGACTGTCCGCTCCTGCAACCAATCACATAACCGCAATCATAAAGGGACGCACTTCAATAACTGCGTCCCTTTTTCTATTCTTCTTTCAGCCAGCCCCCGATATGCTTCATCTGAATCTGTAATTTCCCGTCGTAGATTCTGAGCGGAATTGCGCCTTCCGGTTCGTAAATCACCGGTGTCACATCGCCCTCAAAATCATACACCAGAATCTTCTTATGTGACAGATCCACAATCCAATACTCTCTTACACCGGCTGCGGCGTACTTCCCGAGCTTTAAGGTATAATCGCGTTTTCTCGTGGATACCGAGGTTACCTCCAGGACAAAATCCGGTGCTCCGTACACATTCTTCGGCTGCACTTTTTCGCCCTTGCATACAATTACGAGGTCCGGCACCAGCATCGTACGGTTGTCACAGTCCAGCTGCACATCCACCGGAGACAACAAAACTTCGCAGTCTCCGCCGTTCTCCATGATGTAGTTTGCAATCTGTCGGTGAAACTCTCCGATAATCTTCTGGTGATTTACCCGCGGAGATGCCATCGCATACAGCTTACCGTCAATCAGTTCTGCCCGCATATCCTCCGGTAGCGCATAATAGTCCTCCAGCGTGAATTCCCCCTGCTTTGCAGTTGTGTACTGTGCACGCTCACGGACTACCTCTGCTTCACAAAATACACTTTCCAATGCCAATAAGGTGTCGTAACGCGGAGACCGGGTTTCTCCGGAAAATATCTTCTGTACCGTACCAAGCGGAAGGGATGCCAGCTCAGCAATCTGTGCACAGCTGTATCCTTTCTCTTTTTTCATCTGTCTCATCTCTTCAATGTTCATACGCTCACCTCCGAGTATGATTTTACCCGAATTTTACCCGTTCGTCAACCGTTTTGCACCCGCAATCACATTGTCTCTCTGTAAAACAAAAAAGCGCCGCAATAGCGACGCCTTTTCTTCTACGTTATTATTTTACGGTTATAGAAGTAATGTGCGGATTCACGCCCTCATACCAGTACAGGAAGCCTTCCATATCAACGGTATCACCAATCTTGAGGTTCTTCACTGCCTGATATACTTCGGTATCACTGCCGGTGAGATACTTCTCGATAGTGAAGTTTACGGTAGTTCCGTCTACGGAAGCGTTGAAGTAAAGGTCATCGCCGTCCTGACCGGAACCATCCCAGTTGTAAAGGAATGCAACATCATTGCCGTCAGCATCCTTGGAAGCCTCGATGGTCATACCCTTGAATGCTACGAACTTATTCTGGTGATTGATCAGTTCATCGGAAGCAAGGAGCTTGGTGATGTCCTCAGCCTTAGCAATGTACTTCTTGCCATCAGCAAACTCAAAGGTCGGATCCATGATCTCAACTTCGCCAGCCCATTCACCCTTGTAACCGGTAACCTTAATCTTGGTACCAACCTCAAGCAGTGCATAATCCTCTTCAGAGCATGCCATATCATAAAGGAAGTAAGCACCATCCTTATCCTGGGCATAAACAGTTGCCTTGTTATCCCACCAGCCCTGCTTTGCCTGAACATATGCTTCGATAACGACCTCAGCATCGAGCTCTGCTGCAACATACTCAGCGTATGTCATAACACCTTCAGACTTAACATCCGCAGCATCACCGATGTCGGTTGTATCTGCAGTGTCTGCTGCTGTATCTGCGGTATCTGCTGCCGTATCTGCGGTGTCAGCGGTATCTGCGGTATCCACAGTATCAGCCGTATCTGCTACAGACTGGCTCTCAGTATCGGAATCCTTGTTGTCATTTGTTGTTTTGCCGCATGCTGCCAAGGAAAATACGAGCACACATGCCAACAACAGTGTCAAAAACTTTTTCATTTTTCTTTCTCCTAAAAATA
>JAZNXH010000134.1:0-3360 GCA_045593785.1 Lachnospiraceae bacterium | reverse complement strand
TGTTAGCAGCCTTACGAACAAGAATGTTTGTAGTCTTTACAAACTCGAATTCCTTCGTTGTTCCGCCTACTTCAGTGTACTTCGTCTTAGCTTCAATCTTGCCCTTCAGGTCAACCAAGCCGTTTGCCGGAATCTTGGTCCACTTCTGCTTTGCAAAATCAACTTTTGCTTCAGCGGAATCAACTAAGATATATTCGTAAGCATCATACTTGTTTTCTTCCACATTACTAAGAATCTTAGTGAAGTCGATGGTAAACTCAGCTGCAACCTTTGCGTTCTTATCTGCCTTAACATAACCAATCGTTGCTTCAGTACAAGAAGTAGCTGCTGCCGGAGTCTTAAAGCTAAGAGTGCCGATTGCAGACGGGAACTTCTTATCGGTAGCTGCGGTTCTTACTTCGATTTTGAGTTCTTCACCAGCCTTAACTTCAGTATCCAGTTCAGCAATCAAATCTGCCACTGCAACGCTGGAAACTTTGGTCTTTGTAGCAGCTGCACCAAAGATTTTTACATTTTCTGCTTCGGTCTTGTCATACGGAGATACGTCAACCCAAGCAGCATCGCCTGCTTCTCTTACCTGCATGCCGTTCTTCAGTGCTACGGTACCCTTTGTAAAGTCAACCTTTACGTTCGGAGCCTTTGCAGCCTTCGGAATCTTAACCTTTGCTTCCTTAGACATACGGAATGCAGCAACCTTTGCACCATCTTTCATTGTGCCATCGATTGCAATGTAAAGAGTACCATTGGATGCCTTCAGCATATCCCATGCTAACTGCGGGAATTTCTCATTGCTCCAATTGCCGTTTGCGCCACGTTTCCAAACAACACTGTATTCAGCTACAGTACCGTCTGCATTGTCGTCTGTACCTTCAACGCCCTTTACATTCAGGGTAGTGATGATGTCTGCAAGACCATTCTTAACTTCTTCGGTCTTGTAGTTCAGGGTTACTTTAACCGACTTAACAACTGCGTCAATCGTAGCCACTACATCAGCTTCGGTCGCTGCGTTGTTAGCAGTCACAGCAATAAAACCATCTTTACCATTTGCAACACCCGAAAAATCGATGTAGTATCCGCCTTCACCTTTTGCTGCCTTAATCCAGTTTGCTTCTTTCAGGGTTCCCGGCTCTGCAGCCTTAACAACCTGATAGTAAACCTGATCATCACACGTAACTACAATCCACTCATCTGCATACGAAACATCTACTTTATCTTTTTCAATCTTCGTAACGCTCGGAGTCTGGTTCTCGGGTTGCTCTACCTCATCAGCAGATGCCTTGGTTATGCCCATAGCACCAACAAAGAACAGTGCCAATGCGAGCATAAGCATTAAATTCTTGAATTTCTTCATATTTTTTACCTCCTTGTTAGATAAACATGTCGGTCCTTGACAATGTTAGTTAGAATATTCGGATGTAGGTTTACCAGGCCTTCATCCTATAAAACAATACCGTAGGTTCGCGGAAGCTACCACCCTCCCGTGAACGGAAATACCAACACATTCCATTCCTACACTAACATTATCGGTTCAATCAACAAAATACTTAATACTTTTTTTCAATTTCCTTATGTTTTTGCAATTCCTTTTGCAAAGAAATTATAGTACTTTTTTCCTATAAAATCAAGACGCTATATACGTAAGATAAAAGACGTCCTCCATGACAAAAACATAGAGAACGTCTCAATATTTCCAACTATCTATAGTCATACAGCAGATCATTCGCCATCGCATAGGACTCTCCAAGACTTTCCGGAGCCACCAGAAGCACCAACTGCTCACAGCCGTCAAATACACCTTCCCCGATGCTTGTAATCTCATCCGGAATTGCAAGTGTCTCCAACGTTTCACAACCGCAGAAAGCATACTCTGATAACAGCATCAGACTGTTCGGAAGATTGATTTCCTGCAAAGCAGTACAGTTTTCGAATGCATTCTCGCTGATAGATACCAGCCCTTGCGGAAGCGTCAGGCTCTCCAGTGCTGTGCAATCGTAAAATGCGTATGCTTTTATACTTGTTAATGTTGACGGCAAACTTATCTCGGTCAGCGCTTCACAATACTCAAACGCACTCTCGGCGATATAACTTACGCCCTCGCCTACCGTCACCTTTGTCACAATCGACAGGTCAAAGATCATCGAAAGATTCGAAGTCTGGTACAGACTAAGCTCCGTCAGATGATCACAGGCAAAGAATGCATAGTCTTCTATCGTCTTCGTTGCTTCCGGAAGTTCTACTTTCGTCAGGCTGTTGCAGGAGAAAAATGCCGAGTCACGTATGGTAGTCAGACTCTTCGGGAACGTAATGTCTTCCAATGCCACACAATTCTCAAACGCATATCCTTCAATCTCCAACAAGCCTTCCGGCAAACTTACTTTCTTCAACTTGGTAAATCCCTGACACAGATACTCCCCAATCACGGTTACCGGATATCCATCTACTTTTTCCGGGATAATCAATTCTTCCACCGCAGTATCCGTAACTTCCGTCACCGTAGCCTTACCGTTAACCACGCGATAAGAAAAGGATTCATCTGCTATCAGAAGCGGATCGTCTTCCGTTCCGCTGCCCTGTGAGCCGGTTTTGTCTGATGCTTCCCCTCCCTGAGCCGGATCCTCCGTCAAGGACGGTGTTGCGCTTGGCACAGCGGTTGGCGTCGGAGTTTCTCCTTGACCAGAGTTGTCGGATGTTCCAAAGTCCAGGTCCCCATCCTGCTGTTCATAAGAGATATCTACTTTTCCGCTTTCTTCCATGACATCCGCATCATGTTTACCAAATATAAGGATAAGCACAGACAGGATGACACAGAGTGCCATCCCGCCAATATATTTTATTCGTTGTAATGTGTTCATCTCTTCGTTCATCGGTATCCTCATTCCAAGAATAACTTATCGTGCCACGATTTCCACTTCATCGAGTGCAAAAATCGCATTCAGATCTTCACACAGGTTCTCCGGTGCATGGATAGTCTGCAGTGCCTCACAATAAGCAAACATCTCACGGTCCACTTCTGTAAGTGCCACCGGCAGAGTTACCTCCTGCAAGCCTGCACAGTCATAGAAACATCTGCTGCCAATCAATGCAACGGAATCCGGAATCACAATTGATTTCAATGCACTGCAGCCCCAGAACACTTCAAAACCGATTTCCTTCACTCCGTCCGGAATTGTAATCTCCTTCAGACATACACAGTTGCCGAATGCTTCGTCCGGGATTGCTTTCAGATTCTTCGAGAGCGTCACACTGCGAAGCAAAGAACAATCATAAAACGCTGCATTGCCAATCTCACTTACACTATCCGGCAATACCATCTGCTGCAACATCTCACAACCAAAGAAAGCTTCTGCACCGATGGACTAA
>JAZNXH010000133.1:0-15295 GCA_045593785.1 Lachnospiraceae bacterium | reverse complement strand
ACAAGACGATCGTGGTTGCTGTTGTGGATAATATCAAGCATCCCCTGTACAACAAGATTGTCAAGAGAACCTATAAGCTGAAAGCACATGATGAAGTCGGATCGTAGCCATGTCGTTCTGTGAGCCAAGGAGTTGGGGGGGCAACTTGTCTTCCTAAGACCGCTTGGCCTCCGACTTGACAAGACGATCGTGGTTGCTGTTGTGGATAATATCAAGCATCCCCTGTACAACAAGATTGTCAAGAGAACCTATAAGCTGAAAGCACATGATGAGAACAATGAGTGCAAGATCGGCGATAGAGTAAAAGTTATGGAGACCAGACCGTTATCCAAGGATAAGAGATGGAGACTGGTTGAGATCATCGAAAAGGCGAAGTAATTCGAGAAAGGAGTATCGGACATGATACAAACAGAAACCAGACTTCGGGTTGCTGACAATACCGGTGCAAAAGAGTTACTTTGCATCCGTGTTATGGGTGGTTCAACCAGAAGATATGCAAATATCGGCGATATTATCGTTGCTTCTGTTAAAGATGCAACACCGGGCGGCGTTGTAAAGAAGGGTGACGTTGTTAAGGCAGTTGTCGTCCGTACCAAGAAGGCCGCTCGCCGTAAAGACGGTTCCTACATCAAGTTTGATGAGAACGCAGCAGTTATTATTAAAGAGGATAAGAACCCGAAGGGTACTCGTATCTTCGGACCTGTAGCAAGAGAATTAAGAGAGAAGCAGTTCATGAAGATTGTTTCTCTGGCACCGGAAGTACTGTAAGGAGGTATCGACCATGGCAATGAACAAGATTAAAAAAGGCGATACCGTTAAGGTAATCGCCGGCAAAGATAAGGGCAAAGAAGGCAAAGTAATCAAAGTTGAGGATGGCAAGGTATTGGTAGAAGGCGTTGCAGTTGCAACCAAGCACACCAAGGCAAACCAGCAGAACCCGAAGGGTGGCATCGTAAAGCAGGAAGCTTTTATCGACTCCTCAAACGTTATGTATGTGCACAAGGGTAAAGCTACCAGAATCGGTTTCACTACCGTTGACGGCAAGAACGGCCCGAAGAAAGTGCGCGTAGCAAAATCAACCGGCGAAGTAATCGACTAATTCCGGGAAGGAGGATATGAACGTTGACTCGATTAAAAGAAATGTATCAGAATACCATCATGGACAACATGATGAAGAAGTTCGGCTACAAGAACGTTATGCAGGTTCCGAAGCTTGATAAAATCGTTATTAACATGGGCGTCGGCGAGGCAAAGGAAAATCCGAAGGCCCTGGAAAGCGCCGTAAAGGATATGGAGATTATCTCCGGTCAGAAGCCTGTAATTACTAAGGCTAAGAAGTCCATCGCTAACTTCAAGATCAGAGAAGGTCTTGCAATCGGCTGTAAGGTTACCTTACGTGGCGATAAGATGTATGAGTTTGCTGATCGTCTTATCAACCTTGCACTTCCGCGTGTGCGTGACTTCCGTGGTGTAAATGCAAATGCATTTGACGGAAGAGGTAACTACGCATTAGGTATCAAGGAGCAGTTAATCTTCCCTGAAATCGAATATGATAAGGTTGATAAGGTAAGAGGTATGGATATCATCTTTGTTACCACTGCAAACACTGACGAAGAAGCACGCGAACTGCTCGTACAGTTCGGCATGCCGTTCGCAAAGAATTAATAGGAGGGAGAATTCCATGGCTAAAACATCAATGAAGATTAAGCAGCAGCGCACTCCGAAATTCTCCACCAGAGCATACAATCGTTGCAAGATTTGCGGACGTCCGCATGCATACCTTAGAAAATATGGTATCTGCAGAATTTGTTTCCGTGAACTGGCTTACAAGGGCCAGATTCCTGGTGTGAGAAAAGCAAGCTGGTAATATTTGAAGGAGGTAAAACATAATGGCAATGAGTGATCCGATTGCAGATATGCTGACACGTATTCGTAACGCAAATACTGCAAAGCACGATACTGTAGATGTACCTGCTTCCAAGATGAAACTTGCGATCGCAGAGATCCTTCTGAAGGAAGGTTACATCAAGAGTTATGATGTTGAAGAAGTTGGTAGCTTCAAGAACATCCACATCACCTTGAAATACAACAAGGACAAGAGCACTAAGATTATTACCGGTCTTAAGAGAATTTCCAAACCCGGTCTTCGTGTATACGCTGGCGCAGAAGAGCTTCCGAGAGTACTCGGTGGTCTCGGTATCGCTATCATCTCCACGAACAAGGGCGTTATGACCGACAAAGAAGCAAGACTTGCAAATGTTGGCGGCGAGGTTCTCGCATTTATCTGGTAATCAACAATAATAGGAGGTACGGGCATGTCACGTATAGGTAAGATGCCGATCGCGGTTCCGGCAGGTGTAACTGTGGATATCGCAGAAAATAACAAAGTGACTGTAAAGGGTCCTAAGGGAACCTTAGAAAGAGTTCTCCCGGCAGAGATGGAAATCACCTTAGAAGGTGCTGAAATCCTTGTTAAGAGACCGAACGATTTGAAGAGAATGAAGTCCTTACACGGTTTGACCAGAACCCTGATCAACAACATGGTAGTAGGTGTTACCGAAGGTTACACCAAGACCCTTGAGATCAACGGTGTTGGTTACCGTGCAGCTAAGGCTGGTAAAGAGCTGACCCTGACTCTGGGTTACTCCCATCCGGTAGTTATGATCGATCCGGAAGGTGTTACCACCGAGCTGGAAGGACAGAATAAGATTTTTGTCAAAGGTATTGATAAAGAAAAAGTTGGTCAGTATGCTGCTGAAATCAGAGCTAAGAGAGGACCGGAGCCGTATAAGGGCAAGGGTATCAAGTACTCTGACGAAGTAATCAGACGTAAAGTCGGCAAGACCGGTAAGAAGTAAAAGGAGGCGTGAAGAATTATGGTAAGTAAAGAATCCAGAGTTGAAATTCGTAGAAAAAAACATATGCGTATCCGTAATCGCTTCGCCGGCACCACCGAGAGACCGCGTCTGGCTGTTTTCAGAAGCAATATGCACATGTATGCGCAGATTATCGACGACTCGACCGCTACTACCCTTGTAGCTGCTTCTACTCTTGAGAAGGCTGCAAAGGCAGAGCTTGAGAAGACCAATGATGTTGCTGCTGCAACCTACCTTGGCAAGCTGATTGCTGAGAAGGCACTGGCAAAGGGCATCAGTGAAGTTGTATTCGACAGAGGCGGCTTCATATATCAGGGAAAGATTAAGGCGTTGGCAGATGCGGCAAGAGAAGCCGGTCTGAAATTCTAGGCGAGGAGGAGAACACATGAAACGTACAATAGTTGATACAAGCAACCTTACGTTAGAAGATAAAGTAGTTGCAATCAAGCGTGTAACAAAGGTTGTTAAAGGTGGTCGTAACTTCCGCTTCACAGCCTTGGTCGTTGTAGGTGACAAGAACGGTCACGTAGGTGCAGGCCTCGGAAAGGCAGCCGAAATCCCGGAAGCAATCCGTAAGGGTAAAGAAGATGCAATCAAGAAGATGATTACTCTTCCGCTTGACGAGAACGGCAGTGTACCGCACGATTATATCGGAAAGTTTGGTAGCGCATCTGTTTTGATGAAGCGTTCTCCTGAAGGTACCGGTATCATCGCAGGTGGCCCGGTTCGTAACGTACTTGAGCTTGCAGGCTTCAAGAACATTCGTACCAAGTCCCTTGGTTCCAACAATAAGCAGAACGTAGTGCTTGCAACCATCGATGGTTTGAGCAACCTGAAGACTCCGGAGGAAGTAGCTGCACTTCGTGGCATCTCCGTAGAGGATGTTCGTAGCTAATAAATTCGGATGCGAATCTGATATTCAGAAAGGATGGAAAAAGTAATGGCAGATAAGAAGCTTAAAATTACTTTAACGAAATCTCCGATCGGAGCAATTCCGAAGCACAAAAAAACGGTTGAGGCACTTGGTCTGAGAAAAATGGGCAAGACGGTAGAGATGCCGGACAATGCAGCAGTCAGAGGTATGATTGCTCAGGTTTGCCACATGGTTAAGGTAGAAGAAATCTAAGTAAAACTTAAAGTAAGGAGGTGCACACGATGAATTTAACAGAGTTAAGACCTGCAGATGGTTCCAAGCAGAGCAATAATTTCAGAAGAGGCCGTGGACATGGTTCGGGCAACGGAAAGACTGCCGGCAAGGGACATAAGGGTCAGAAAGCGCGTTCCGGTGCTCCCAGAATCGGTTTTGAAGGTGGTCAGATGCCTTTGTACCGCAGACTTCCGAAGAGAGGTTTCAAGAACAGAAACACCAAGGAAATCATTGCGATCAATTTAAGTGCATTGAATAAATTTGAAGATGGCGCAGAAGTTACCATTGAATCCATGATGGAAATCGGCATCATCAACAACCCGAAGGACGGAGTAAAGATTCTTGGTAATGGGGAGTTAACTAAGAAGCTTAATGTTAAGGCAAATGCTTTCAGTGAAAGCGCTGTTGAGAAGATTAAAGCTCTTGGTGGAAATGCAGAGGTGATATAGGATGTTTAAAACCGTCAGAGATGCATTTAAGATCAAAGAAGTCAGAGATAGAATTTTATTTACCCTGCTTTGTCTGTTGATTGTAAGAATAGGTTCATTGCTTCCTACTCCGGCAATCAATCACGGATATTTTGCAAGCTGGTTGAAAGACTATAATACCGGTCTCGGATTCTTAAATACCCTGACCGGCGGTTCATTCGAGCAGATGTCTATCTTTGCTTTGAATATTTCCCCTTATATTACTTCATCAATTATTATGCAGTTGCTTACGATTGCGATTCCGAAGCTGGAAGAGATTCAGAAGGACGGCGAAGAAGGCAAAAAGAAAATTGCTGAGTGGTCCAGATATCTTACCATCCTGCTTGCAGTAATCGAATCTGTAGCAATGTGTATCGGATTCGGTAATCAGGGTTACCTGATTGGCGGCGTTACATTCCTGAATGTATTGACCGTAACCGTATCCTTTACCGCAGGTTCTGCATTCCTGATGTGGCTCGGTGAAAAGATTACAGAGAAGGGAATTGGCAATGGTATTTCCATTATCCTCTTAATCAACATCGTAGCAAATCTTCCGGTGGATGCAAGAAACCTTACCGCACAGTTCATCACCAATAACAGCGTTGTGAAGGGAATTATCTCTGCAATCGTTATTATCCTGATTGTAATTGTAACGGTAGTTCTGGTTATCCTTCTTCAGGATGGTCAGAGAAAAATCGCTGTTCAGTATGCACAGAAAGTACAGGGCAGAAGATCTGTTGGTGGTCAGTCTACCTTTATTCCGATTAAGGTTAACACCGCAGGCGTTATCCCGGTAATCTTTGCAATGTCACTGATGCAGTTCCCGATTATTATTTCTTCCTTCTTTGGTGTGACCGGAGAACGTTCCACCCTTTGGAGAAAGATCCTGTATATGTTGAATCAGGGCAACTGGTTTAACATTGAGAATTTCGGTGAGTTCAAGTATACCGTTGGTGTTCTTGTATATATCGCATTGATTCTGTTCTTTGCATATTTCTACACCACAATTACTTTCAACCCGAACGAAATGGCAAATAACTTAAAGAAACAGTCCGGCTCTATTCCGGGTATCCGTCCGGGTAAGCCCACTGCAGATTACCTGAATAAGGTATTGAATTATATCATCTTTATCGGTGCAATTGGTCTTACCATCGTAGCATTGATTCCGACTGTTATGGCAGGCGTATTCGGTGCAGTAGTTTCCTTTGGTGGTACTTCCATTATCATTATCGTAGGCGTTGTGCTTGAGACAATGAAGCAGGTAGAGAGCATGATGGTGGTTCGCCACTACAAAGGCTTCCTTTCCGATTGATGATAAATAACAGCTGATTACAGACAGAGGTATGACGGAGTGAGTCCGTCATGCTTCTGTTCTTGTCGGTTAAATATCAAATTGAAAATAAGCGAAAAGATTTTTCGATAAAATAATACGAGTTATCGTTTGAAAACAAAAAATACGGTTAAGAATGTAGACGATACCGGAAAGATAAAAGGTGAATGAGATGAAAATAGTTATGTTAGGCGCACCGGGCGCAGGCAAAGGTACCCAGGCAAAGAGAATCGCAGCAAAGTATGATATTCCGCACATTTCCACCGGTGATATCTTCCGTGCAAACATTAAGAACGGAACGGAACTTGGCAAGAAGGCAAAAGAGTATATGGATAAGGGTATGCTGGTTCCGGATTCATTGACACTTGAGCTGATTATGGATCGTTTCCAGGAAGCGGATTGCAAGAACGGATATGTGCTTGACGGTTTCCCGAGAACTATCCCGCAGGCAGAAGCGCTTACCAAGGCTCTGAAGGATATCAATGATAAGCTTGACTATGCTGTAAACGTAGAAGTTCCGGATGAGGCAATTGTAAGCCGTATGTCGGGCAGAAGAGCTTGCGTAGCATGTGGCGGTACATATCATATCGTGTTCAACCCGACCAAGGTAGAAGGAAAATGCGACGCATGTGGCGGTGATCTGACACTCCGCGAGGATGATAAGCCGGAGACTGTACAGAAACGTCTTGGCGTATACCATGACCAGACCCAGCCGTTGATTGATTACTACAAGGCAGAGGGTATCTTCAAAGAAGTTGACGGTACGCAGGATATGAATAAGGTATTTGATGATATCGTTGCTATTTTAGGATAATCCGTCAGAGAAACGTGTACATATGATAACAGTGAATGCTGATCGAAGCAGATGCTGGAAAGGCATGGGAATAATATGGCAGTAACAATTAAATCGCAGCGTGAAATCGAGATTATGCGTGAAGCCGGAAAAATTCTTGCGTTTGTGCATGAAGAGCTGGCCAAAATGGTAAGACCGGGAATCAGTACGATGGACCTGAACAAAAAGGCGGATGAACTGATGCGAAAGTACGGTTGTATTCCTTCTTTTTTTGGCTATAACGGCTATCCTGCTTCCGTCTGCGCATCAGTAAATGATGAAGTAATTCACGGAATTCCGGATAAGAGGCGTATCTTACAGGAAGGCGACATCGTTAGCATTGATGCAGGCGTAATCTTAAAAGGATATCAGTCTGACGCAGCCAGAACCTGGGCAGTTGGTGAGATATCCGAGCAGGCTAAGAAACTGATTCAGACTGCAGAAGAAAGCTTTTTCGCTGGAATCAAGTTTGCAAAGGCAGGATGTCACCTGTATGATATCTCCGCAGCGGTAGAAGAGGTTGTAGTTGCAAACGGTTTTTCCTGTGTACGTGACTTTGTCGGACACGGAATCGGAACCGAGATGCATGAAGATCCGCAGATTCCGAACTTCCGCCAGCGAAGAAGAGGCATGAAGCTGGTGCCGAACATGACGATTTGCGTCGAGCCGATGATTAACGTTGGTGATTACGATGTTTGTATGTTAGATGATGACTGGACGATTGTGACGGAGGATGGTTCGCTGTCCGCACATTATGAGAATACAGTTCTCATTACAGAAGGAGAAGCGGAGATTCTGTCACTGTAAGAAAAACGGAAACAATATTTAAAAGTGATATAAGAAAGGAAACAGATTGTATGTCAAAAGCTGATATGGTTGAAATCGAAGGTATCGTTATTGAGAAGTTGCCGAACGCTATGTTTAAGGTAGAACTTGAGAACGGTCACGTCGTACTGGCACACATCAACGGAAAGCTGAGAATGAACTTTATTAAGATTGTTCCCGGCGATAAGGTAACCTTGGAACTGTCTCCCTATGATCTTACCAAGGGCAGAATTATCTGGAGAGACAAATAAAACATGATTTTTCCCGGTTCAAAAAACATTTTTGAATTGGTAAAAATAGCTTGCGTTATGGCAACTTGCATGCTATAATGTTAAACGGACTTTTTTTGAAGGGAGTGAATTGAGACATGAAGGTTAGATCTTCTGTGAAACCAATTTGCGAAAAATGCAAGATCATCAGACGTAAGGGTGCTATCCGCGTTATCTGCGAGAACCCGAAGCACAAACAAAGACAAGGCTAATATGACAGAAGTCTCGTAAGAGGCGCTGTTGTTTCGATATCGTAATACGGCCTAAGATACGGGTTGGTGTTACCTTTAGAAACAGTACTTGCTTTCTGTGTTACGATTGCTTACCCGGCTGTAATGATGAAGCAGCTTCGAAACAAATGAGAGTTCAGGGAATCTTGCGGCTTCCCTGGGTTTTTCTGCGTTCTTCGGAAAGGTAAGTGGAATTGTGATATTGCGGTATCGGGAACCGTCATACCCGATATAAAAATAGTAGGTAGTTTACTGCTATTTGCAGAATCTGAAACAGGATATCTGTGCGCAATTTAAAGCGGCTGAATGCGACGTATCCATTGTGTTACGTTGCGACTGTTCCCTGTGTATGGGGACGGTACATGATCCGTCTTGTAAAGACAAGCGGATGAACATTATTTTCTAATTAAATGGAGGTTAAGACGCACATGGCTCGTATCAGTGGTGTAGATTTACCAAGAGAGAAACGTGTAGAGATCGGACTTACTTATATCTATGGTATCGGTAGAGTAACTTCGAATCGTATTCTTGAACAGGCTAAGGTTAATCCGGATACTCGTGTTAGAGATCTTACCGACGATGAAGTTGGTAGAATCCGTGACGTAATCGACTCTACCGTACAGGTAGAAGGTGACCTTAGAAGAGAGATCGCTCTTAATATTAAGAGATTACAGGAAATTGGTTGCTATCGTGGCATCCGTCACAGAAAGGGACTTCCTGTTCGCGGTCAGAGAACTAAGACAAACGCTAGAACCAGAAAGGGTCCGAAGCGTACCGTTGCTAACAAGAAGAAATAATTTCAGGTAATAGTAATTAATCAGGAGGTTTCATAATGGCTACAAAGGCGAGTGCTAAAAAAGTTACGAAGAAGCGTGTCAAGAAAAATATTGATCGCGGACAGGCACATATTCAGTCATCTTTTAATAATACAATTGTTACCCTGACAGACTCCGAAGGAAATGCTATTTCCTGGGCAAGTGCCGGCGGACTTGGTTTCAGAGGTTCCAGAAAGTCCACACCGTATGCTGCACAGATGGCAGCAGAGAAGGCAGCAAAGGCTGCAGTGGTACATGGACTTCGTTCCGTTGATGTTATGGTTAAGGGTCCGGGCTCGGGTCGTGAAGCTGCTATCCGTGCACTTCAGGCTTGTGGTATCGACGTTACCAGCATTAAGGACGTAACTCCGGTTCCGCACAACGGTTGCAGACCGCCCAAGCGTAGAAGAGTCTAATTTCGAATAGGAGGGTAAAATAATATGGCTAGAGACATGGGTCCTGTTTTAAAGAAATGCAGATCCCTCGGTATTGAGCCGACGGTTATCGGTATTGATAAGAAGTCCAATCGTAAGTTTGCACGTGCAGGCAAGAAAGTCAGCGAGTACGGCTTACAGTTGAGAGAAAAGCAGAAAGCAAAATTTATCTACGGTGTTCTTGAGAAACCGTTCCGTAATAACTTCAACAAGGCAAAGAAGCTTCACTACGGTACTACCGGTGAGAACATGCTGATTCTCCTTGAGCTGAGACTTGACAACGTTATGTTCCGTCTCGGATACGGCAGAACCAGAACCGAAGCAAGACAGATCGTAGATCACAAGCACGTACTTGTTAACGGCAAGTGTGTAAACATTCCGTCTTACAGAGTTAAGGTTGGCGATGTTATTTCCATCAAAGAAAAGGCTAAGTCCATGCAGAGATACAAGGACATCCTTGAAGTTACCGGTGGAAGAATCGTTCCGGCATGGCTGGAAGCAGATCATGAGAACTTGACCGGTACCGTTAAGGAAATCCCGAACAGAGAAATGATCGATGTTCCGGTTAACGAGATGTTAATTGTCGAGTTGTATTCCAAATAATTAGGCAGCAAACATAATAAACCGTAAGGAGGGTCCACTGTGTTAGATTTTAAACATAAACAGCCTACAATTGAGATCGCAGAGATTTCAGAAGACAATAGATTCGGACGTTTTGTTGTCGAGCCGCTCGAAAGAGGTTACGGTACGACATTGGGTAATTCTCTTAGAAGAATTATGCTTTCATCCTTACCGGGCGTAGCTGTCAGCCAGGTGAAAATCGACGGTGTAGTGCATGAGTTCAGCGGAATTCCTGGTGTGAAGGAAGACGTTACCGAAATCATCATGAACCTGAAGAATCTGGCTATTAAGAATACTAGCGAAACAAAAGAAGATAAGATTGCATACATCGATTTTGAAGGTGAAGGTGTTGTTACGGCTGCTAACATTCAGGCAGATCCGGACATCGAGATCCTGAATCCTGATTTGGTGATTGCAACGTTGAACGGCGGACCGGAGTCCAGACTCTATATGGAACTTACCATTAAGAAGGGTCACGGCTATGTAAGTGCGGACAAGAATAAGACCGAGAACATGGCAATTGGTGTGATTCCGATTGATTCCATCTTTACGCCGGTAGAACGTGTTAACCTGACCGTAGAGAATACTCGTGTAGGTCAGATTACCGATTTTGATAAGCTTACGCTGGATGTGTTTACGAACGGAATCCTTGCTCCGGAAGAAGCAGTCAGCTTAGCTGCAAAGGTATTAAGCGACCATCTGAATGCATTCATCGATCTGTCTGAGACCGCAAAGAACATTGAGGTTATGGTTGATGAGAAGGAACGCAATGAAAAAGCAAAAGTTCTTGAGATGAACATTGATGAACTTGAACTTTCCGTACGTTCTTACAACTGCTTGAAGAGAGCCGGTATTAATACCGTAGAAGAGCTGACAACCCGTACTTCTGAGGATATGATGAAGGTGAGAAACCTTGGTCGTAAGTCTCTGGAAGAAGTACTTGGCAAGCTGAAAGAGCTCGGCTTATCACTGAACTTAGGTGATGAATAAGATTAGGAGGAAATGACATGGCAGGCTATAGAAAACTTGGAAGAACTTCAAGTCAGAGAAAAGCATTGTTGAGAAACCAGGTTACGAATCTCTTATACCATGGCAAGATTCAGACTACGGAAACCAGAGCAAAAGAAATCCGTAGAATCGCTGAGAGCATGATTGCTCTTGCTGTTAAGGAAAGAGATAACTACGAAACCGTAACCGTAACCGCTAAGGTTGCTCGTAAGGATAAAGACAACAAGAGAGTGAAGGAAGTTGTTGACGGAAAGAAAGTAACTGTATTTGATGAAGTTGAGAAGACCATCAAGAAAGATGCACCTTCCAGACTTCACGCAAGAAGACAGTTCGAAGCATTCCTTTATCCGATTACTGAGGTACCGGAAGAAGCAGCAGGTAAGAAGCGTCACACAAAGACTGTCAGCGTAGCTGATAAGCTCTTCAATGAGATCGCTCCGAAGTATGCTGATCGTAACGGTGGTTACACCAGAATCGTAAAGATCGGACCGAGAAACGGCGATGCAGCTATGATGGTTCTGATCGAGCTGGTTTAATTCGAAAATCAGAGATCGAAAGAGGCTGTGTGATTCACAGCCTCTTTTTTCGATAATAAGAAGCAAGCATCCCTGAGAGCAAGCAGGGAAAAGCGGAATGGAAAGATAAGAAAGATGCTGAAGGTTAAGAAGATCAGTTTTGATTATATACGCCGTGACGAGGATGGCGGAGTAGAAGGAATCACGCGTGCACTGGACGAAGTAGATTTATCCGTGCAAGAGGGTGATTTTATTGCTGTGCTCGGACATAACGGTTCCGGAAAGTCAACTTTGGCAAAGCATCTGAATGCGATTCTGCTCCCGACGGAAGGAAGCGTATGGGTGGCAGGGATGGATACCGCAGATGAGGATAGTTTGTTGGATATCCGAAGAACCGCAGGTATGGTATTCCAGAATCCGGACAACCAGATTATCGGAACCGTGGTAGAAGAAGATGTAGGATTCGGACCGGAAAATCTGGGCGTTCCGACCGAAGATATCTGGAAACGGGTGGATGAGTGTCTGAAGGCTGTTGGAATGCTGAAATATCGTTATCATTCGCCGAATAAACTCTCCGGTGGACAGAAACAAAGGATAGCGATTGCAGGCATTATGGCAATGAAGCCAAAGTGTATTATCCTGGATGAACCGACAGCGATGCTGGATCCGGTTGGTCGAAGAGAAGTCATCCGGACAATACAGGAATTAAATAAAAAAGAGAAAGTAACGGTAATCCTTATCACGCATTATATGGATGAGGTAACCGCAGCAGATAAAGTCTTTGTCATGGACAAGGGCAAAGTAGTTATGAAGGGAACACCAAGACAGGTGTTTTCACAGGTAGAGCGTCTGAAGGAATACCGTCTGGACGTGCCACAAGTGACCCAGCTGGCGTATGAATTAAGGCAGGCAGGAGTGCCCATGCCGGAGGGGATTTTGACTGTAGAAGAATTTACGGAAGCGTTCGGACGTATTTGTAAGCGGAATGCAGATTAAAGCAATATTGATTTGAAAAATAGCGGAATTGTTACTATAACAATTTGCAGTATCAAAAAGAAAGGGGGACCGGAATGCAGATTATATTAGATCATGTATGTTATGAATATGCTGGTGGAACAGCAATGGCAAAGCAAGCCCTAAAAGATATCAATCTGGTGATAAACAAAGGTGAGTTTATCGGACTAATCGGGCATACCGGTTCCGGAAAATCCACATTGATACAGCATCTGAATGGGCTGATTAAAGCAAGCTCCGGCACGGTGTATGTAGGCGGAGAAGACATTTACGATAAAGACTATTCCATGAAGAAATTGCGTAGTAAGGTTGGTCTTGTATTCCAGTACCCGGAGCATCAGTTGTTTGAAACAACGGTATTGAAGGATGTGGAATTTGGTCCGAAGAACCTCGGACTGTCACAGCTTGAGGTGCAGTATCGGTCGTTCGAAGCGCTGAAACAGGTAGGCATCGGAGAAGATCTGTTGGATGTGTCGCCGTTTGATCTTTCGGGCGGACAGAAGCGCAGAGTGGCAATTGCCGGTGTGCTTGCAATGCAACCGGAGGTGCTGATTTTAGATGAGCCGACGGCAGGCTTGGACCCGAAAGGCCGTGATGAGATATTAGACCAGATTGCAAAGATTCATCGCGAAAGAGGCATTACAGTTATTCTTGTATCGCACAGCATGGAAGATGTTGCAAATTACGTACAGCGTATTATCGTCATGAATGACGGAGAGCTGGTACTGGATGATGTACCGAAGAAGGTGTTCCGTTATGCGAAGGAACTTGACAGTATCGGACTGGCAGTGCCGCAGGTAACAGCAGTGATGAATTCACTGAGAGCTGCCGGGGTTGAAACCGGAAAGGATGCAACGACGGTAGAAGAAGCAAAGGAAGAATTGTTACAGATTTATCAGCGTTACAGATAGCAAGCGTAAATGATATGAAGGCGTATACGGTGGGAGAAAAGCATCGAAGCGCTTGGCGAATGATAGTAGAAGGAGAGGAAAGGACAGGTTATTAGATGATACGCGATATCACAATCGGACAATATTATCCGACAGAATCCGTCATACATCGTCTTGACCCGAGGGTGAAGCTGGTAGCGACCCTCGTCTTTTTGGTGTCCCTGTTTTTGTTTGATTCATTCTGGGGATATATCCCTGCTCTTGTGTTTTTGTTTTCAATTATTCGTGTATCCAAAGTCCCGTTCCGATATATTGTAAGAGGACTAAAAGCAGTGATTGTGCTGTTACTGTTTACATTGGTGTTCAATGTGTTCCTGACCAAAGGCGAGAACGAACTGATATCATGGAAGTTTATTCATATCTATGAAGAAGGTTTATTGCTGGCAGCATTTATGGCGATTCGCCTTACCATGCTGATTATCGGATCTTCCATGATGACATTTACGACGACACCGAATCAGTTGACGGATGGCATGGAGCGTTTGTTTACGCCGTTAAAATGGATTAAGGTGCCGGTGCATGAAGTAGCAATGATGATGTCAATTGCCCTTCGTTTTATCCCGATTCTGTTGGAAGAGACAGACAAGATTATGAAAGCCCAGCAGGCACGAGGTGCAGATTTTGAGAGCGGGAATCTCTTGAGGCGCGCGAAAGCACTGATTCCGATTCTAGTGCCGCTGTTTGTATCGGCATTCCGTCGTGCAGGTGACCTTGCGATGGCAATGGAAGTTCGTTGTTATCATGGCGGTGAAGGAAGAACTAAGATGAAGCCTTTACGCTATCAGGGAAGAGATGCTGCAGCGTATGGCGTATTGGCAGGGTATCTTGTCATCATGATTCTTGTGAAAATATATTGCGGATGATATGAGTACAGTAGGAGTGGGGAAGTATGAAGCGGGTGAAACTCACAATTGCATATGACGGAACACACTACTGTGGATGGCAGATACAGCCCAACGGGATTACCGTGGAAGAAGTAGTGAACCGGGAGTTGTCGCGTCTGTTACAGGAGGATATCCATGTCATCGGTGCGAGCCGGACGGACTCCGGTGTGCACGCGCTCGGCAATGTCGCAGTGTTTGATACCGAGGCAAGAATCCCGGCGGAGAAGGTGTCGTTTGCACTGAATCGCAGTCTGCCGGAAGATATTGTGGTACAGAAGTCAGAAGAAGTGCCGATGGACTTTCATCCACGTTTCTGTGACAGTACAAAAACTTACGAATACCGTATCTGGAATGCGACCTTTGTACAGCCAGGTAACCGTCTGTATACCTATCATGTACATGACACACTGGATATCGAAGCAATGCAGCGTGCAGGACAGTTTCTGGTCGGAGAGCATGACTTTGCTTCTTTTTGTTCCGTGGGAGCGCAGGTGCAGACAACGGTGCGTACGGTACATTCGGTGGATGTCATCAAGGAGAAGGAATTGATTACAATCCGTGTGACCGGAGCCGGATTTCTCTATAATATGGTACGTATTATCGCCGGAACCCTATTGCAGGTAGGTCTTGGCGCAAAGCCGGTTGAGTGGGTAAAAGATGTGCTGGAGGCGAAAGACCGCAACCTTGCAGGCCCGACAGCACCGGCACAAGGACTTACATTAATCAAGATTGAATATGAGAAATCGTGACGATACTGAGTAAGAGAAAGCAAAAACACGAAGTTAAGATGCAAAAAGTAATATAGAAAATGATTAAAGTCGATATAAATTAAAATAATTTCAAAAATCAGAACAATTTTATATAATTAAGGTTGACACTGTTACACAGCCTCTGCTATAATCCGACGCAGTGGCTGTTTGTATGTACTAACAGACAGCGGATGATAATGAGAATTAAGGAGGTAATACCATGAAGAGCTTTATGGCAAGTCCGGCAACGATTGAGAGAAAATGGTATGTAGTTGATGCTACAGGACATACATTGGGCCGTCTCAGCGCAGAGATCGCTAAGGTTTTAA
>JAZNXH010000132.1:0-4775 GCA_045593785.1 Lachnospiraceae bacterium | reverse complement strand
ACATTGAGAAGATACTGGCAGCCTATAACAGCAAGGGAATTCCGGTTCGATTTACGTGGACCAATTCTTTACTGGAAGAGAAACATCTGAATGATACGTACTGCAATCTGATTATGCGTCTCGCGGATAATGGTCTGAATCAGGTGTTGGCCAATACGGATGTGCTGGAGAATTATATCAGAGAGAACTATCCGAAGTTCCCGATTATCTCATCGACGACGAAGCGGATTACGTCGGTAGAGGAATTCCGTAAGGAATTGGTGAAGGATTATCATCTGGTGGTGCTGGATTATGATCTGAATCATGACGAAGCGGTATTACAGGAACTGGAGCCGTTCGCAGATAAGGTTGAATTGCTGGTGAACGAGATTTGTTATCCTGGCTGTAAGATGCGTAAGGAACATTACCGGAATGAGTCCAAGGCACAGTTGGAATTTGATACGCAGTTACGTTTCCAATGCCCGAACAAATCAACACCGAGAGTGTTTCAGGAATGTATGGATCGCCCGGCATTTATCTCAAATGAAGATATCCCGGCTTACGTAGAGCGCGGGTATGTGAACTTTAAGATTGTCGGTAGAGGATTGCCGATTGATCTGGTGAAGGATTCATATCTGTATTATCTTGTAAAGGACGAAGAGCAGAAGTTCATCCGTGAGAAGATTGACCAGACATTGAATGAGATACAGCGCGCAGCGGTAGCGCAGAGAAAGCGGTAAAGACAGAGTTAAAGGAGCAGAATTCATATGGAACGATATGAAGTGCTGAAAATAAAATATCAGGAAGATGCAGCATGCGTATGGGAGTGTATGGGCATCCGGGAGAAGTTTTCCTGTGCAGATACACAGATGGCTGCATTGGCAGAAGAGATTGCAACACAGCAGGTAAACCGGGTTGCTCTGGTATCAGAGGATGAGAGCGAGAGAAGTGTGATGCTTGCCAAGGTTTGCAAACAGCTTGCTGCTGATGTATCGTGGGAGGTGCTTCCGATCATCTGTGGCAGTTCAGAACGTAATCTGACTGCAGTTGATGTAATCCAGGGCTTGATTCTTGAATTAGAGCGGATTTTAGAACAGTCAGGGAACAATGAAGGCAAAGACGGCAACACGTATGACTGGATGCTTGCAGAAGATGCGTATTTTTCCGGTATCAACAGACAGAAGCTGGTGGAGATGCAAAACCGTTTTGCAGAACTCTGCACCTTATATCACAATCAGCAGGACAAGAAGCTTTTGGTTGCATTGGATCACGCAGATAAGATCTTTGTTGGTACAGGTTGGGATGAGATTGGATTTTTACCACAGATGTTATCCGATTATCTGAGTGTGATTGTCAGCTGTTCTGAACGCTTGCAACTTCCGGAATCTGTGACAGTAAAGAAGTTGTTGGCTGTTGAGAACAGAGAAACTGCGGTATCAGAGCTGATTGCGTCGGTGGATGTGCATACGTCTCTTATCTATGGATATCTGGCATTGACACCACTTGGACTCAGAGTGGAAGACTTAGCGGCTCTGTTGCTTGCAGATACCGGAGAGTCGGATATAGAACGCGTGAAGGAAATCTGTAATAACGCTGTAAATGCCGGACTTCTGGCAAAGTGGAGTGAAGGCAGATTCGCAGTAAGTCAGGCATCGGTACGAAAACTCATGGAACAACAGATGGAAGAGTCTGATAAGTACGCGGAGCAATTGGCGGTTTATCTTATGGGACTTCCGGAAGAAGATGTTGTAAAGAGACAGTCAATGGTTCCGGTTCTGGTTAAGACGAATAAGACAGAAGAACTGGCTTTATATATTATTGATTTATGGAATAAAAAAGAAAAAGATACTTCGGTTTATACGGCGCGGGTATTGTGTGATACTATCCGTATGGATGGCGGAAAGTGGTTCCATGCATTTGCTAGGGCTGCCAATGAACTGGAGATCCGTGTGGAAGACAAGCGTAAACTGATGATGTTTATGAGCTTCTTAGTGGGCGACTGTTTCGCTGATTCGAGAGAAGAACTGCTTTGCCGTCGTATGCTTTGCGATATCGTGTTGGAATTTGCCGAGAAGCTGGTACAGACTGTGCCGATTTCGGAGAACGTTCAGAGCTGTGCGATGCAGTATATGACTTCCGGTGATGTGTATTTCCGTCTGGATGGTATGGAGAAGCCGACTCCGGCACTGAAATTATATGAGCGTGCGGCATATCTGTTTGAGGAATTGATGCGAAAAGAAGGTACACAGCATTACAATTCTTTGAAGGCAGCGTTCAATAACATACAGAAGATATACAGCATGATGGAAGGTGAGGAGTACGAGAAGAAGGCGCTGGACTATATGGAGCGCGAAGTTATCTTCAGCGAGCGTATGAATGCAGTACTCCGTACATTGGAAAGCCTGATGGCTGTAGCAGAGAGCTATATAAAGCTTGGTGATTATCTGATGACACGCGGCGGAAAAGAGAAGCTTGAGAAAGCGCTTGTGTGTCATAAGAAGGCGTTGTCCATCCGTGAAGCCATCTCCGAACAGCTCAAACGACCGATACCGGAACTTGCAGAGAGTTACTGCAAAACCGGTGTCGTGCTGGCACAGATTGGCGGGGAAGAGAATATGAATGCTGCGCTTCACTATCGTGAACGTGAGGCATTTTTACAGGAGCGCCGCGTAAAGGCGGAGAATGCGTTGCTGGATATGCGACGTTTAGCAAATGCCTATACTGCAATCGGGGAAAACTGGTTGGAGCGTAAAGGCGTACAGAATCTTGAAAAGGCACAGAAGCATTTTGATAAAGCATATCAGGTAATGGAGCAGGTAGTAGCAAGAATCTGTACCGTAAGCAGCATGCGGGATCTGTATGTCAGCTATTACCGGCTGGCGCATGCGTATGAGTATTATCAGGAGCGCGATACCCTGATTGCGTCGCGGCATTATTATTTGCAGGCAGCATCCATATGTGAGCAGATTAACCGCGAGGTGAGAAGCGAGGAGAGCAATGAGGATCTGAACTTCATCCATACTCAACTAAGCCGTGTGGAAGCGCGCCTGGAACGCTTTGGTAATACAGAAGATGGTAAGGGCAAGTCCATCGGTATGACGCCGGAGGAACAGTGCCGCAAGTATCGTACCGAAGCGGCCGTTTATGAAGATATGGGTGACCGTGAGAGTCTGGAGAAGGCTGTTGAACTTTATAAAGCGGAATTGTCCGTAACGGTAAAAGTGGCAGACGAATCCACGGCAATTGGCTGTCTGGAACTTGCTGAAGTTTATCTTCGTATCGGTGCAGCGCAGGAAGCATTGGGCGCGTATACGGATTGGAAAAAGGCAATGCAGAACTATAGCGCAGCAGTGCAGATGTGCTACAAGGCAAACAATCTGAAAAGCACAACAGAGAGTCAGCGTAAACTGGCAACTGCGTATATTTACCGCAGTGACTGTGCAAAGCTCTTAGGGAACAAAGAAGATATCCTCATGGCATATGAAGGATATGTACAGGCCAAGGAATTGCGTGAAAAGGTACATGCGAAGTTAAATAATCCGCAGACCAAGAAAGAACTGGATTATTGTATGAGACAGATTGCTGAGTTGAAGCATCTGGTCTGAGAAGATTTTTCAGAGAATGCAAAAGAGAATGTCAGTGAAACTGGCATTCTCTTTTGCTTTGCAAGGTTTTATTTTGTGAGTGGATTTACTTTACAGCAGTTAAGGTCAGGTTCTCGATGGTATTGGTATAACCACTGTGAGTGCTCTTGCCGAAGTTGAATGATACCTTTACATTGTTATCGGTAGAGTGCATCATAGTGAAGATGCCTTCGAAATGCTGTGTCTCAGTAGTGAAGTCCAGGGTCTTTTCGTAGTAAGGAGTATAACTGCCATAGTTCTGCTGAACACTGAAGCCCATCGCCTGCGGTAAGGTACCGGTATAATCAAAGGAGATACGGTAAATCTTGTTTTCCTCTAAGGTAAGCCCGTTATAGGAAGGCTGTGCATCCCACGGATCCTTGCCGCCATTTACTACAGTCATGGAGATACCGGTATCGGTGTACTCCATCGTAGCATCTGCACCATTATCTACATTTACCCAATTGCCCCATTGGTTCAGGTCTGCACAAAGATTTGCGCCGTCTTCGATCGGGGCAGAAGAATCGCCGCTTGCGTAATAGTCACCACCGGTAGCTTCGGTCATGATGACGTCGATGAGTTCCTGTTCTGCAACGGTACAGGTAGCGCGATTAAACAGTTTGTAGTGGTTACCATTGTCCCACCAGAAACATTTGATACCATAAGACTGTGCAACATCGTTGTAATGTCTGGTCCAGTCAAGACGAGCGAGGTCATTACCCTTGTTAGCACAACCGTATTCGCCGATAATTGCCGGGATTCCGTTTGCGATGAAAGTACGATAAATATTGCCGAGGTTTGCGTCGATATCAGCCGGGTTGAAACGGACAACATCCGGATAATCTTCGTGAGTAAACTGGAACGGAGAATATACATGTACTTCTGCAATCAGTTTATCTTCGATGGTATCGGTCGGCATGACGAAATAGTTTAATGCGTTGGATTCCAGAGATGCAGCGTAAGTGTTTACGATGAGACAACGCTTGTCGTTGTTGCCGCCGCTCTTACGTACCGTATCTACGAAAATCTGGTTGAATTCGTTGACGATCTCAACGGCTTCCTTCGGCGGGTTGTTCCACAGGCTGTCATCGGTAAGCATCTCATTGAAACTTTCGAACAGGAGTTTGTCGCCA
This sequence comes from Lachnospiraceae bacterium, assembly GCA_045593785.1. GTDB lineage: Bacteria > Bacillota > Clostridia > Lachnospirales > Lachnospiraceae > SZUA-448. The sequence continues at coordinate 40 of JAZNXH010000132.1, read as the reverse complement.
TAATCTGCAAAGTTTGCAGCTACCTGTTCCCAGATCGCGG
>JAZNXH010000131.1:0-9101 GCA_045593785.1 Lachnospiraceae bacterium | reverse complement strand
GGAGTCGAAGCGATATATCAGCGAAGTTGCAGAAATCATACGTCCCATGAATCCGGTTGTTATCTATCTGGACAATACGGACATTGCAGCTTCAGTGAAGAAGCCTGCAGAGGAACGTACGGGTTGGCTGGATGCGGTGATTGATTATCATGTGAACGGAATGTACGGAAAATCGATTGGGGCAGAGGGCTTTGGCGGTTATATCCGTTGTTTGGAGGAAAGACAGCGGAGAGAACTGCGGATTCTTACAGACTTGCCGGTGGATCGTCTTGTGATAACGAATCCGCAGAAGGACTGGAAAGCAGCGCAGGAGAAGATAAGAGAGTATGAAACGGGTTTAAGACGAACAGATATGATTGAAGCTGCATTATATGAGGCGGACAGAGTTGCTGCAGAGAATAAAGAAAGATATACGCATGAAGAGGTTTTTGCGAAGTTTCGAGGGAGGGAATACCATGGAACATAAAGGTACAGTTACAATAGAAACAGAAAGATTATGCTTGCGAGCATTTGAGTTGAAGGATATCGAACCGGCGTTTCGCAACTGGACTTCGGACGAAGCGGTGACGGAGTTTCTTCGCTGGCCGACACATAAGGACGTTTCTATAACAGAAATGGTGATTAAAGATTGGATCGAGGAGAGTAAGAAACCGGACTTCTATCAGTGGGCGATTGTGCTGAAGGAGATTGGTGAACCGGTTGGCACCATCAGTGTTGTAGATAAGAACGAACATCTGAACATTGTGCATATCGGTTATTGTATCGGCAGCAAGTGGTGGCATCAGGGAATTACAAGTGAAGCATTTGCGGCGATTATTCCGTTCTTGTTCGAGGAAGTGGGAGCGAATCGGATTGAATCCCAGCATGACCCGAATAATCCGCATTCCGGTAATGTGATGAAAAAGTGCGGACTGGTGTATGAAGGAACCTTGCGGCAGGCGGACTTTAGCAACAAGGGGATTGTGGATGCGTGTATGTATAGCTTGTTGAAAGAGGAATGGAAGAATAGATGAAATTAAGAAACATTTTAATTGTTGTAGAAGATATCGAAAAATCAAAGCAGTTTTACCATGATTTGTTTGGTCTTGATATGATACTGGACAATGACGGAAATATGATATTGACGGAGGGGCTTGTTCTTCAGGACAAAAAAATCTGGGAAGGGTTTCTGGGAAAGGCTATTACTCCGCAAAACAATTCCTGTGAATTGTACTTCGAAGAGAAGAACATTGAAAGTTTTGTTGAGAAGCTGGAACGTTTATATCCGTCCATCCAATATGTGAACCGCCTCATGACGCACAGTTGGGGGCAGAAGGTGGTTCGGTTCTATGATTTGGATGGGAATTTGATTGAGGTGGGGACACCGGTGTGAAAGGATTTCGGAGGACTGTATCACAGTTCTCCTTTTTCTATAAATTGACTTTTAGAACTGCACATGATATATTTAGCTTTCAGGCATTGGGGCATTTCCCGAGTGTTTGAAAGCTGATTTTATTTTGGAAAAAGCTTAAGGAGAAGGCTATGAAGAATATGAAGATGTATCAGTTGCATATGGGAGAAGCAATCTGTTCACTGGATCTGGGGGATGGCAGTGAACGTGGGGAATACGTGAATCAGGACTATATCTTAAGTCGTCTGGGAAGACCGCACCGTGCGATTTCCCTGATGTACTGTTATTATCCGCTGGACAAAGGCTGGCCGGGTCGTGCAAGCGTTGTACACAAAAGCCCGGATGTCGGATTTGCATGGGATTATCCGTATGATGATTATTTTCCGTATGGCGGCGGATTAAATGGGGACCCTGAAAGTGAAGTGTTCAAGCAGATGGAAGATATCCGACGTCATGGTCAGGATGTTTTGCTGACCCTTACAATTGACCCGCATGTAAGTGACGAGCATCTTCGCGCAATCGGTAAAGATCTGCGTCCTTATGGTCGGGTTCTGCTTCGCATTAACCACGAGGCAACCGGTAACTGGTTCTCCTTTAATAAGCGTTGTACTTATCAGGAAGTAGCGGATTTCTTTGTGCGTGCAAGTAATGTGATTAAAGAAGAAGCGCCGAATGTAAAGACGATTATCTGTATCGGTGGTATTGAAGAGATGGATGCAGCAGAAATTGTCATGGAAAAAGAATTTGCAAAGACGATTCCTGTAGCAGATATCTGGTCTGTTGATAAGTATATGGCACTCCACTGGGGATGGCCGTATGATATTGCAGAACCGGGAGGAGAGACGCACAAACGTGATGCAGTGGAGTTTATCTATCTGACTACAAAGCAGAGTCTGAAGCGGTTTACTGAACTGAACGGAGGCGAGGCGCACCCGATTGTTATGTCGGAGTTTAATGCGGATGGTGACGTAACCGGACCGTATGACCAGTGCAAGATGGTAAAAGAGTTTACCGATATGCTGAAGGCAGATGAACCGTGGTTGTCTGCATTCACTTTCTATCAGTTCCGTGACAGAGGACGACTTGGTCTGGAGATAGAAGACCCAAGTAACAGTGAAGTCGGTGTGGAACAGCCGGTTATGGACACTTATCGGGAGTTGCTTTCAGATCCGTACTTTATGCCAAAGATGACCTTAGGTGAGGAACAGAAGCTTCCCATGACTTTACGTTGGGGCGGCTCTGAAGATGCAGAAGGGATCAGTGTTCCGGTAGAACTTGAGAACAATCCGCACTTCTGTGAACTTTACTTTGACGGGGAGTCTGTAGATGCAAATTTGATGCTTGAGATCAACGGTAAGTGGTTCTACAAGGCCCCGGGTGTAAATTTCGTGGATCTGATGCCGGCATTCTTCAAGAAGCCGTTAGCGGGAGCAACCAAGCTTGACATTAAACTGTTCGCACCGCCGGCTAGCGGTAAGAATGATTGCACACAGGGCGAAGATTGGGATATGAATTATTATTATACATTGAAGGAACTTCCGAAGCTCAGAGTGCGTTACGCACCGGTGAAATAATTCAAAGGGGACCGAAATATATGGAACATACACAGCAGTATGAGCTGGAACATCTGGGAAAAGTAAAAGATAAACTTGCTGCAGAAATCAAGGAGCTGAACGCGCAGCTTGGCGATAAACAGGAAGAGATTGTCCGGATGAAGAAGTATTTCTGGGAAAACTGTAATGAATTTGACGAATTTGGCTATGAGCATTATACGAACCGTCAGATGATACAGAACGAAATCGACATGGCTGAGGACCGTATGAAGAAGCGTCAGACTTACGAAAAACTTCATGAGTCCCCATATTTTGCTTGTGTAGATTTTAAGTATGAGGGGGAGAAAGAAGACGCATCTTACTATATCGGCATGGCATCGTTTCTGCCGAAAAAGGCGTTTGTTCCGATGATTTTTGACTGGAGAGCCCCGATATCAGGATTGTTTTATGATTATGATAAGGGACCTGCAGAGTTCATGACGCCGCAGGGCAAGGTGCATGGAGAGATTACCCATAAGTTGCAATATAAAATCGCCAAGGGTGAGATGGAGTATTTCTTCGAGAATGATATGAAGATAGACGATGACATTCTGATGAAGGAACTTGGAACCAATGCCAATGCCCGCCTGAAGAGTATTGTTGCAACGATTCAGAAAGAGCAGAACGCCATCATCCGTAATGAGAATGACCGGATTCTGGTCGTACAGGGTGCGGCAGGCTCCGGTAAGACCTCCGTTGCACTGCATCGAATCGCGTATCTTTTGTATCACAAGCGTCAGGAGCTGAGCTCGGACAACGTGATGATTCTGACACCGAATCCGATTTTTTCGGACTATATCTCACAGATTTTGCCGGAGCTTGGGGAAGATCAGATTGTCGAGATGAGTTTTGATGAATACGCGAAGAAGGAACTCGAAGGAGTTGCTCGGATTGAGACAGCGATGCAGCAGAAGGAGTATCTGTTATCTGCGGATGCCGATTCCGATGCATATAAGAAGAAGCAACAGCTCATTGCCTACAAGCAGAGCAAGGAATTCATGGAAGAGATGTTCGGCTTTGTGCTTGGTCTGGAAGAGGAACTGGTAGACTGGCGCAGTCTTGACTTCCGAGGTGTGAAGCGAAGCGAAGAAGAACTGCAACAGCTGTTTTATGAGAAGTTCCCGGAGACGCCGGTGCTGAACCGTCTCGGCGAGATAGCAGATTACATCATCTCGGAGACGGAGACACTGGAAGGCAAGGATATGGATCCGATTCGCGGGGATTTGCTTCGCGATAAAATCAATGCGATGTACCGGACCCGAAATGTGCGGAAACTTTATTATGAGTTCCTACAGACGGTAAGCGATGCGACCGGGGAAGCGGTGAATGATACGGAGTTTGAACTTTCCGAGACCATGATTCCGTATGAAGATGTATTTCCGCTGCTGTACTTCAGGGTATTACTCTGCGGTGTAAAACAGCACCGCAGAATCAAGCATCTGGTCATTGATGAGATGCAGGATTATACCCGTGTACAGTACGCATTGCTCGATAAATTATTTGACTGTCCGATGACCATCTTAGGTGACAGAGAACAGGTGTCGGATGGCAATGTTTCGCAGGTGTTGAAGATTCTTCCGAGCATCTTTGGTCGTCATATCAAGATGTTAGAGATGAAGAAGAGCTATCGTTCCACTTATGAGATCGGAACCTATGCGGAACAGTTCATTGATGAACATAATACGGAGTTTTTTGACCGCCATGGTCGTGCACCTGAACTGCACGAGGCAGTAAGCATGGAAGATATGGCAAAGCAGATTGCAGAGCGGATCCAAAAACAAAATGAGCAGTACGATACCATTGCGGTAGTGTGCCGCACACAGCGGGAAGCAGCACGCTTCCATTACGAGTTGAAGAAGTTGATTCCGGCACGTTTGTTTGATGAGGAGAGCGACCTTTTCCATTCGGGTGTTGTGGTGACACCGTATTATCTGGCAAAGGGATTGGAGTTTGATGCGGTACATGTTGTAGATGTATCGAAGCAGAAATTCCATAACCGGATGCACCGGCAGGTATTGTATATCGCCTGCACCAGAGCATTACATGAACTGGACTTGTATTATACCGGCGAGAAGAGTGAACTGATTTTACAGTAACCGCAGACATTTCATGGCATATTCTAAGTATGATGTGAAGTGTTGCGGAGAGAGGGATGAACCGGGTACGTATCAGTCTTGGAGCAGATGCTGCGCATACAAGAGGACTTTACGGTGAGGGAATCGGAACAGCAATCCTTGATAGCGGTATTGTGCCGCATCCGGACTTTGTACGGAACGGAAACAGGATTGAGCATTTTGTTGACTTTGTTGATGATGGGAACGATGTAGTCTGTGATCCTGCTGGTCATGGGACACATGTTGCCGGAATTTTGTGCGGTGACGGAACGCTGTCTTTGGGAAAGTATTGCGGAATTGCACCCAAAAGTCATATGATATGCTGTAGGGTGTTAGATGAAAAAGGCGAAGGCTCTGCTCAGACAGTGGCTACAGCGATACGCTGGGTAATTGCGCAGAAAGATAGGTACGGGGTCCGGATATTGAATCTCTCTTTTGGAAGTACGGAGAATGATACGGAGGCGGTACAGCGGCTGAACGCTTTGGCAGAAGAGGCATGGGACCAAGGATTAGTTGTGGTAGCATCTGCCGGGAACAACGGACCGCTTCCGGGCAGTATTACGGCACCCGGCAGTTCCAAAAAGGTAATAACGGTCGGCGGTGAAGCGATGGAATTGAAACCGGGCCGCGGACCGACCTGTGAGTGTATCATGAAGCCGGAGCTGATTGCTCCTTCTTCGGGAATTATGAGTACGGCAGTGGTAGGACAGGGAAAACAGGGAAGATATTATTACACAAAACGAAGCGGGACTTCCATGGCAACGCCAATGGTCTCCGGCGCAATTGCAGTTTTACTTGGATGTGATTCCAGCTTATCGAATAAAGAAGTAAAAGAAATCCTGAAACGTTCCGCGGTTTCTGCCGGTTATGCCAAGTCTATTCAGGGCTGGGGACGGATAAATCTTCGCAATATGTTAAAGGAAATCGGATATTTTTAAAAATAGCTTTCATTATGAAAAAGAGTGTGCTAGACTAATCATAGTGGGCTTACGCTAAATAACAGGAGGCAATCATGGCAGGTATTTTATCCGGACTGGAAGCATTTGGTTTAGGCAATTTAAGTAAGATGGAAGTATATGAGAAGGAAGAGGAACAGAGTAAGAAAGGTTCCGAGCATGAAGCTGCACATCCGAAGATTTCAGAAGAGGATCTGATTTTCGATAAGACATATACTTGTCCGGTATGTGACAAGATGTTTAAGGCAAAGAACGTGAAAGCCGGTAAGGTAAAGTTGAATTCGATGGACAGCGATTTGCGTCCGAGATATCAGATGATGGACTCCCTGAAGTATGATGCAGTGGCGTGTCCGAATTGCGGATATGCTGCATTGAACCGCTTTTTCAGTTATATGACTTCCGTACAGGCAAAGTTAATTAAAGAGAACATTTCGGCAAGTTTTCGCGGGCTTCCGGAAGAGGGTGCTGTTTATACTTATGATGAGGCAATCGCGCGTCATAAGCTGGCATTAGTGAATACGATTGTAAAACGTTCCAAGCTGAGCGAGAAGGCATATACCTGTTTAAAGACGGCATGGCTGATTCGCGGTAAGTATGAGACACTGCCGGCAGAGACACCGGATTTTGTGAATGTGAAGAAGGCACTTCAGGAAGAAGAAATGGAGTTCCTGAAGAATGCATACGAAGGATTTCAGGAAGCATTCTCAAAAGAGATGTTCCCGATGTGTGGTATGGATGAGAATACCTGTACGTATCTGGTTGGAGAACTTGCAAGAAGACTTGGTGAGTACGAAGCAGCTTCCCGATGGATTTCCAGAGTGCTTACGGCAAGAGATGCCAATGAACGAATTAAGGCGAAAGCACGTGAGGCAAAAGAAATGATTACTGCCGCAATGAAAAAATAATGGGACGGAGATACGATGGCTGAGAAATTATATACCATACCGGTAAATGAAGCATTTGAAGCAGAGTCGGAGTGTGCAGTCTGTACGATGTACCGTTCACTGGAGCAGGATGCAGTAGACTTTACCATGGGTCCGAGTTATATGGAGGACGATGTGCGCATTGCAACGAACCAGCTTGGTTTCTGCGAGAGTCACATCAAACAATTATATAAAAAACAGAACCGTCTCGGGCTGGCACTCATGATGCTTTCCCATATGGATCGCACCAAAGCTGAGATGGAGAGGATGAAAGATAAGCATGCATCGGGCGGTCTTTTTAAGAAGAATGAAGGGTCGCCGATGAAAGGCTTCTGCAAGAAGCTGGAAGATTCCTGTTATATCTGTAACCGGATTGACGGTACATTTGAGCGGTATATAGCAACCATTTTCCACTTGTACCGACATGACAGGGATTTCGAAGGAAAGCTGAAAAAATCAAAGGGCTTTTGCATGAAGCATTACGCGCTTTTGTTTGAATCTGCCTCGGAGTATTTGAGCGGCAGGGAGTTTGAAGATTTTTGTAAAATACTGAATGATGTATATTACGAGAACATGCAGCGGGTACGCGATGACTTAAAATGGTTTATTGATAAATTTGATTACCGCTATGCGGATGAACCGTGGAAGAATTCCCGTGACGCACTGATTCGTACCGTGTTAAAGATTAATTCAACGGATGTTGAATAAGGTTTAGATGTGTTGCAAAACAACAAAAAACGACATTGTTAGCACTCGGCAAATTCGAGTGCTAATTTTTCTTGACAAATGCATATATTGGTATTATATTAGTTGAGGAGATAAACGGAAAGCAGAACCGTGAATCATAGAACGAACAAGAATGGAGGATTTATCATGAAATTAAAACCGTTAGGTGACAAAGTTGTACTTCGTCAGATTTTAGCAGAAGAGACCACGAAATCCGGTATTATCCTGCCGGGTCAGGCAAAGGAAAAACCGCAGCAGGCAGAGGTAGTTGCAGTTGGTCCGGGTGGCGTAGTTGACGGCAAAGAAGTTGTTATGAACGTAAGTGTTGGTGATAAGGTTATCTACACCAAGTATTCCGGTACAGAAGTTAAGCTGGATGAGGAAACTTTCATTATCGTAAAGCAGAGCGATATCATTGCTACGATTGAGGAATAATATTTATAGATCAGGAGGATTTTAGTTATGGCTAAGGATATTAAGTACGGTGCAGATGCGAGAACCGCATTGGAAGCCGGTGTGAATAAGCTTGCGAATACCGTTAAGGTTACGCTTGGACCGAAGGGACGTAACGTAGTTCTTGATAAGTCTTTCGGTGCTCCGCTTATCACCAACGATGGTGTTACCATCGCAAAGGAGATTGAACTGGAAGATGCATTTGAGAACATGGGTGCACAGCTTGTAAAGGAAGTTGCTACCAAGACCAACGATGTAGCAGGTGACGGTACGACGACCGCTACCATTCTTGCACAGGCAATGATCAACGAAGGTATGAAGAACCTTGCAGCCGGTGCGAACCCGATTATCTTAAGAAAAGGTATGAAGAAGGCTACCGACGTTGCAGTTGAGGCAATCAAGGCGATGAGCTCTGTTGTTACCGGCAAAGAGCAGATTGCTAAGGTTGCAGCAATCTCTTCCGGTGATGAAGCAGTAGGACAGATGGTTGCTGATGCAATGGAAAAGGTAAGCAAGGACGGCGTTATTACGATTGAAGAGTCTAAGACCATGAAAACCGAACTTGATCTTGTAGAAGGTATGCAGTTCGACCGTGGTTATGTATCTGCATACATGGCTACCGATATGGACAAGATGGAAGCAGTTCTTGACAATCCGTATATTCTTATTACCGATAAGAAGATTTCCAATATTCAGGAGATCTTGCCGATTCTTGAGCAGATTATCCAGAGTGGTGCAAGACTTCTCATTATTGCTGAAGATGTAGAAGGCGAAGCACTTACCACTCTCGTTATCAATAAGCTTCGCGGTACCTTCAATGTAGTTGCAGTGAAGGCTCCGGGCTATGGCGACAGAAGAAAAGCTATGCTTCAGGATATCGCAATCCTGACCGGCGGTACTGTAATCTCTGACGAACTCGGACTTGACCTTAAAGAGGCTACCATGGC
>JAZNXH010000130.1:0-14040 GCA_045593785.1 Lachnospiraceae bacterium | reverse complement strand
CATCAACAAGTATGTTGATGTGGAAGAGAATCAGAAGGTGAAGGAGGTCTTGAAGACGATGAGCGGATTGGGTGAATCTTTGGAAGTGAAAGGGTTTGAAAAAGGTAAACTGGCTCAACTGATTGAATTAGTCCTCTCCGGAGACCTCACAGAAGAGCGAGCTTCACAGAAGGCAGGGATGACGCTGGAGGAGTTCCGAGAGAAGATGCAGCAGGAAACTCACTAAGGAGAAACTAATGAAACTACACTACAAAGGAAAATACGACTTAAACCCTGACTCCCTCCCGCATGGGGAACACATGCCCGGAGCGGTAAAGTTCAAGGAAGCAGAGAACAGCAAACAGATGGCTATCATCGGAAACGTCTTAGCGGTTGTGCTGATGATCGTATTCGCGATACCGGCGGTGGTGCGTGCAAGACCGTACATAGGAGATTATGGTTTTCAGATATCGCTTGGATTTTTGGCTTCGCTGGTAACCTTGTTCCCGCATGAGATATTGCATGCGATTTGTTTTAAGGAAGATGTCTATTTGTATACGAACATGAAGCAGGGCATGCTGTTTGTGGTAGGTCCGGAGACGATGAGCAAGGGAAGATTTATCTTCATGTCTCTGTTGCCGAATTTGGTATTTTGTTTTATTCCGTATTGCATCGGGATGATCTTTCCGCAGTTGGTATTCCTGCTTGCGTTAGGTTGCATGGCAATCGGTATGGGAGCCGGAGACTACTACAACGTGTTCAATGCACTGCGGCAGATGCCGAAGGGGGCAAAGACTTATCTGTATCAGTTTAATTCGTACTGGTATATGCCGGAGGATGAGAAGTAAAATGAGGCAGGTTTATATTCAGAGATGGATATAGACCTGCTTTTATAATATTTATAAAAGATTTTGAAATGGTTTATATTTTCGGCGAGCGTTATTTCAAAGACTGGCGACTTTTTGAAATAAGGAAAAAGGTGACAAAAATTCACATTACAGGTTAAAAAGCAATTAAAGACGGCGATTTCAAGGGAAGAGTACGTTTTATTGGACGGCATGTGAGTATAATAAGAACCAAGGTAAGAAGCGAATAACTTCTTTCCGAGGTTCTTATTATATTTTTGAGCGGAGGTACGCATATGAATGATTGGAACAAAAACGGAAAGTATGATGCAGCAGACAGCTATATGGATTATCGCCTTGCAAATTCTAACAGAACATCCGGGGTTTCTTCGGATTGGTGGAAGCCGGTGCTGCTTGCAATTATTACTGGAGTTTGTCCGGTGCTGGGCTTGATTATTCTTTTGGTGATTTGGTTGTTCGATTGAGACGTATTTGCGAATGTGCTGGGAGGGTGCAAAAGAAAGGTGCGGTTGATGCAGCAGATAAGGAAAAAGAATGAAATTTTACATGATAAAGATTGTCCATATTTGGCACTTGTGGGAGATAAAGAAATGTCGTTAACGGAACTGATTGAATGGGGAAAACAACATAAGTGCTGTAAGCGATGTCAGCGAATAGTACTTATACATAACAGTATAGTGGACGTAGAGAATTGTGAAGTGTATTACGATTTCTTTGACAGACACAAGGTGGCGGTAGAAGTGCTGCGAAATTTATTTATAAATCATCAAGTGCAGATTGCTATCGTAGCAGGATGTGTTCAAATACATTGTGACAAAGATACCTGGAGGATACCAATAAAGTTAAAAAACGGAAAAGCAGAGCTGTTGCATAATAATTACACAAGGTCTTTCGGCGGAAGAAGAGCAATAGATAGTGGCTATCATGAACAGTTTTTTCCGAAGAAAACAGTGGAAGGTGCATTAAAGTATATAGTGCAATATGACTATGATTTGTTTCATAATTCCCATTTTAGATGAGAAGCAGAAAAGGACAATGGTATTGGCAATATGTTACAAAAATCACCCTGATTTTTCTATTTGCAAGATGGAGAAAACTGGCAATATAATGAATATATTGCAAATTCGTGGAAACAAGATTACCAATCGGAACAGATATATATGCCTTGCAATGGATTAGAAACGGGCATATAATATGAACATAGGATTATCCTAACGCGGGTAGCTTGTTTCCCTTGTTTGCAAAGTATTCAGGAAAGCGGGGAAACAAGATGAGGAAAGAGGCAGAAGTTGTTCTTTCGACATTAAGCGGACGGGAAAAGTATGATGAGGCGTGCAAGAAGGCTTGGATGCTGAAAGAGATTATTGCGCCGGTATTGCAGTACACGATTAAGGAGTATCAGGCGTATTCTGTCCCGGAGATTATTAAGTATATCAATGCGGACTCAATCGCGGATGATGTTCCGGTAGATGATTTACCGGCAACGATTGCGGGCGCGGATACGGAGTTGTCGTCACCGACGGAGAAACGGGTGTTTTTCGATATACATTTTACGGCGAAGAATCCGAATCTGTCATCGAAGGATGTATTGGTTATGCTACACATTGATTTTGAGGTGCAGAACGATTACAGACCATCCAATCCGAGTTATCCGATTGTGAAGCGAGCGATTTATTATGCCGCAAGGGAGTTATCGGCACAGTTGGGCGTGGTTACGGGTGTGACGAACTACGACAAGCTGGAAAAGGTATATTCCATTTGGATATGCAACGAGAAAATCCCGGAAGGATTAAAGAACTCGATTACACGGTATCATATTGAGAAAGAAGATATTATGGGTCAGTGTAATGAGAGCGATGCATTGCATGATCTGTTGGAAGTGGTAATTGTGCGCAGAGGCGCGGAAGCGTTGGAGAATACGCTGTTTGAGTATCTGGAAGGGGTATTCACAACGAATTTTGATACCATCAACAAGTATGTTGATGTGGAAGAGAATCAGAAGGTGAAGGAGGTCTTGAAGACGATGAGCGGATTGGGTGAAGCGTTAGAAAACAGAAGTGTGTTAAAACTGCTAATCGAATTAGTACAGTCCGGCGACCTCACCGAAGAGCGGGCTGCGCAGAAGGCGGGTATGACGCCGGAGGAGTTTCGCGAGAAGATGCAGCAGGAAACACACTAAGGAGAAACATATGAAACTACACTATAAAGGAACATACAACCTAGATCCTAACTCCCTTCCGCATGGGGAGCACATGCCGGGAGCGGTAAAGTTCAAAGAAGCAGAGAGCAGCAAACAGATGGCAATCATCGGGAATATCCTGTCGGTTGTTCTGATGATAGTATTCGCAGTACTGGCGGTGTTGCGTGCAAGAGAGTACATAGCAGATTCTATCTGGCAGATGCCGCTAGGCTTTCTTGCTTCTCTGGTGACCCTGTTCCCGCATGAGATATTGCATGCGATTTGTTTTAAGGGAGATGTCTATCTGTATACGAACATGAAGCAGGGTATGCTGTTCGTGGTAGGGCCGGAGACGATGAGCAAGGGAAGATTTATCTTCATGTCCCTGTTGCCGAATCTGGTATTTGGTTTTCTTCCGTATTGCATCGGCATGATCTTTCCGCAGATGATATTCCTGCTTGCGTTGGGATGCATGGCGATCGGTATGGGAGCCGGAGATTATTACAATGTGTTCAATGCATTGCGGCAGATGCCGAAGGGGGCAAAGACTTATCTGTATCAGTTTAATTCGTACTGGTATATACCGGAGGATGAGAAATAGGTACCGTACCCCGGCGAGAGGAGTGGAGACCAATCTATGAACATACAAATATTCGGCACGAAGAAGTGCAACGATACGAAGAAAGCACAGCGTTATTTCAAGGAACGGGGCATACCGTTCCAGTTCATTGACATGAGCGAAAAGCAGATCAGCAAAGGGGAATTCCGCAGCGTATGTCAGGCGGTTGGTGGCATGAGCGCAGTGCTCGATGAGAATTGCAAGGATCAGGATACGCTGGCGGTAATTAAGTATATCTCGGAGGAGCAGAGGGAAGAGAAGATTCTGGAAAATCAACGTGTGCTTAAGACTCCGATTGTCAGGAATGCAAAACAGGCGACGGTAGGATATGCACCGGATGTCTGGAAGAAGTGGGTGTAACACATGAACGAGATCTACTTAGTAGCACCGGAGTATTACCACGAGGAACCGGTGCAGGAATACCGGAAAGAATGTCTGGATGCAGGAGAGATGCGGATCAACGGAAGCTGCGGCCTGCATCATTATGAGAGATACGAAGACTGGATGGCAAATGTAGAACGGAACCGCAACACACCGATTACGGAGAAGACGACCCGGGCGGACAGTTATCTGGCGTTTCGCGCTGAGGATGACCGGCTGGTGGGGACGATACAGCTGCGGCATACGATACCGGAACCGCTCAAGATCTGCGGTGGACACATCGGCTATGAGATAAGGCCTTCCGAGCGCCGGAAGGGGTACGCGACTGCGATGCTAAGAGAGCTGTTGAAGGTTGCAAAGCAGTTAGGCCTTCCCGAAGTGCGGATTGATTGTGATAAGGAGAATATAGCGTCGCGTAAGACGATTCTGTCCTGTGGCGGTGAGTTTTCCGAGGAGCTGATTTACACGGTTGGAGACTATCAGGAGACGGTGCAGCATTTTATCATCTCGTTAGACTAAGGTGGCGTTTTTTGTGGAAAAGAATTCCGTGGTTGTCCTTGCAATAAAGTGGCAGATACGCTATACTGTTGGTATCGGCGGAGATGACTTTGCCAAATACACGAAAGGCGGAAGCAAAGGCGTATGAACCTGTTGTTTTTCCTTACATTGAAGAGTGAACTTGTGGTAGCGCGTGAGGATACGAATCTGGAGAAGGCGTTGGCACAGTTGAAGGATGTTCCGTATTCGACCATACCGGTGATTGACCGCAAGGGTGCGTATGTCGGAACGATATCAGAGGGCGATATCCTCTGGGCGATGCAGGAGGATCCGGATATTAACTTTGCGAATGCAACCAAGACGAAGCTTCGCAGGATCCAGTGCCGCAGAACCTACAAGCCGGTGAATGTGAATGCGACTTCGGATGAGTTGTTGCAGCTGGTGATCACACAGAATTTTGTTCCGGTAGTCGATGACGGCAATGTGTTTATCGGCATCGTAAAGCGTCGTGATGTGCTCAATTATTACCTGACAGAGAAAGAGAAAAAAGGCAAGAAAGACGCGAAAGTAAAGGCTGCGTCGGGACAGTAGATGAAGAGAATAAAAGCGCTGAGACTCTATGGTTTCAGCGCTTTTTTGCATTAGCTAATCTTTGGTGCACGCTTTGGCTCCTTGTTCAGAAAGGAAGCAAGCAGTCCTTCTGTCTGTGGCTGCGCAACGTCATAACGGCGTAAGATACCGACGCCAATCGCTTCCGGTCCGGTGTGCACGGCGATGGTGGCACCGATGCGGCGAATCGGGATGTCGTCTGCGGTCAGTCCGCAGTCAAGTTCTGCAATCAGCTCATCGCGGAAGGCTTCTGCTTCGGCAAGGTTATGACCGTAACCGATCGTAATCGTGTAGGTGGCAGGATTTTCTTTTATTTTAGCAAAATATTCTTTGGTAAGGTTCTTTACCTTGAGAAGGGATTTTTTACGACTTCGTGTGATGCCTTCGGAGAAAATCTCGCCTTCTTTTTCAAGAATCAACGGCTTCAAGCCGAGGGTGGAGACTGCAAGTCCGGCGAGCTTGCCGATACGTCCGCCGTGTGCAAGGTAATCAATGCTTCCAATGGTGAAGAAGATGCGTCCGGAAGTCTTGAGTTCATCCAGCCGCTCGGCAACTTCCGATAAGGAATAGCCGTCTTCCTTCATGCGGGCTGCTTCCAGTACCACCAGTCCCTGCAGGCAGGTGTTAACGATGGAGTTGATTACGATAATGTTGGCTTCCGGATGTTCTTCCAATACCAGATCCCGTGCAACGCAGGCGCTGTTGTACGAGCCGCTGAATTTGGTCGAGATACAGATGCATAAAACATCGAGTCCGCGTTCAACATGATAACGGAAGCGTTCGGCGAAATCACCGACCGGCGGAAGTGAAGTCTTCGGGAACACCTTCGGCTCTGCGAGGACTCTGTGGTAAAAGTCTTCGACGGTGAGCTCTACGCCTTCTTTTTGATACGTAGCTCCGTCAAAAGATACATAGAACGGAATGATATCAATCTGTTTTTCTTTTGTAAGCTCTTCGGATAAGTCGCAAGAGCCGTCACTGATGATCTGAAAATCGCGCATAATAACCTCCTGAAAATATATGCCGGAGCAATTTTTTATCTAAAAACTTTATCAAAAGTTGGCAAAAACTACATTAAAAGACACAACAAACATCAAAACGTAGTAATTAAAACCACTTGCAAAAGTATCCTACCACATGTGTTGTGAAAATGGAAGAGTTTTTTTATATTTTTCACAAAAAATTCAGTTTTATCCGATGCGAGGGCATTTTTGTGCTTAGGCATCATTTAACAGGAATAGTACAGGACGAAACGGAGAAGATATTTTAATGCAAGAAGCTTTGCAAATAAGCCTGAAACAGCGGAAAACCAGGCACAGTGGATGCAGGGTTTATCGCAGAACGGAGGGAAAATGAAAAAGACAAGTAAGTTAGGAGTCGTGGTTGCAGCACTGGTTCTCTGTGTGTCGCTGACCGCTTGCGGAAAAAATGACAGTATGGATGAGAATCAACCGTCTACCACTCCGACCGGAACGGAATCGCCGACCAATGCACCGACCACAGATCCCGGGCTGAACAATGGCAGCACCGACGGGAATTCTGCCGGTAATGGTTCTATGGGTGGAGCTAATACCGACCTGAATAACGGAAATGCAGGGAGCGGAGTGAACGGCGGCACCAACAATAGTGTAGATCAGAACGGAAGCATCGGTCAGGATATTGTGAACGGTGCAGGTGATGTGATCGATGATATCGGAAATGCAGGGGAAGATATCATGGATGGTGTCGGCAACATGATGAATCCGGACAACGGGAACGGCAATGGAAGCGCAGTCGAGAACAATGCCGTGAACGGTGGCGCAGCCGGAGGAAGCACCGGTTCGAACACAGTAAACGGAGGAACCGGCGCCGGCCGCTAAAGTTTTTTCGGAATCATCCGATATATCTGATGTGTGGCAACGGAATGCCGTAAATTCTTACAAGGAGTTTACGGCATTTTTGTCTCTAAAAATAGCTGCCGCACAGAAGTGGAGGATTGTATGGTTATACAGACAAGTCAGGTAGGGATGTCTTCGACGTACAAGAAGACAGCTTACGAAGCGGCGTCTGTAAGCTATACCGGCTGGGGCGAAAGCGGAATCACAGCCGATTTTATGAACGCAGTGCCCACAGCAACGGATGGCGCACAGACAGAAGAACTAAAAGGAACGGTACAGACGAAAACAGAAGAGTTATTCGGAATGTACACCGGTGGCGGACAAGCGGCAAAGCAGTTGTCCGAACCGAAGGAAGCAACGATGAAAAAATGGTCAGACGAGAATCTGACCGATGCACAGAAGGTGGAATTGTCTTCGCTCAAAAGCTTAATGGAAGTGTTCAGTGACCGGTTGGAACTGAACAAGATTCCGGTAGAGAGCCTGTTCCAGAGACTGCTGGAACGTTTGCGCGGGCGGCTGGAAGCGATGCTTACCGGTGGAGGAAACTCATACCGATATGCCGCATCCAAACAGGCATCCGCACTTGTGCTGGGAGGAGCGTACGGACACGGGAGTGATTATGTGGCAAATGCAGCGGCGCTTCTCAGTCCGCAACAGCCGCGCGCGCAATGGGTAGAAGAGACAACAATCAGTAACTTCTACGCGGCGCGGGAGACAGTCGAGTTCCAGTCGGCGGGCAAGGTGACAACCGCAGACGGAAGGGAGATTGAATTTGACACTTCGTTTACGATGACACAGAGTTTTGTGGAGTACACGAACGTAGAGGTAGATTATAAGAAGGTTATGATGATTGACCCGCTGGTTATTAACCTGGGTAGCGGAACTGCCGAGGTGCAGGATCAGAAGTTTACCTTTGATATTGATGCGGACGGAGAGGAAGACAACATCTCGCTGCTCGGTCAGATGTGCGGATTCCTCGCGCTGGACAAGAATGGCGACGGAGAAATCAACGACGGAAGTGAACTGTTCGGCACGAAGACCGGAGACGGTTTTGCAGAACTTGCGGTATTTGATCTTGATCAGAATGGCTGGATTGATGAGAACGATGAGATCTTTAACCGCCTCCGCATCTGGAAAAAAGACGAGAACGGCAATGATAAGCTGGTAGGGCTTGGCGTACAGGGCATCGGTGCCATCTATCTTGGCAATGTTTCGACTACATATGAGATGAAAGGTCAGGACAAGGAAGGTACGGAAGGAATGCTGCAAAAGACCGGAATTTTCCTGAACGAAGACGGCTCCGCAGGCACGATACAACATCTTGATTTTGCGGTATAACGAGTTATGATTTGAAAAATAGTAAGGCCGTGAAACTGTATTACAATCGGAATTTTCGGATTGGGAAAAAATCATTAGTAAAATTTAAAAATACCTTTGAAATATTCCTATAATATGTATATAATATATCTGAATATGTTAAAATCTAAAAGTCGTGTATTCTGATGCAGAAATTGGAAAAGAATAGAAAAGACTTTTGTGAATAAAATACGGGATTTTATGGTTCAGAACAATATGTGAGGGAATACGGAAAGGAGTAAGAATTATGTTTGGCGGCGATATCGGAATTGATTTGGGAACAGCCAGTGTGCTTGTATATGTAAAGGGAAAAGGTGTTGTATTAAAAGAGCCTTCGGTCGTTGCATTTGACCGCGATACGAATAAGATTAAGGCAATCGGTGAGGAAGCAAGATTGATGCTCGGCAGAACACCGGGCAACATCGTAGCAGTACGTCCGCTTCGTCAGGGTGTTATCTCGAACTACACCGTTACCGAGAAGATGCTCAAGTACTTTATCCAGAAGGCAATCGGCAAGAGCAGATTCCGTGGCGTGGTAAGTGTATGTGTACCGAGTGGTGTTACCGAAGTTGAGAAGAAGGCAGTAGAGGATGCTACGTATGAAGCAGGCGCAAAGAGCGTTGCTATCATCGAGGAGCCGATTGCAGCAGCCATCGGTGCAGGCATCGATATCTCCAGACCGTGCGGTAACATGATCGTAGATATCGGCGGTGGTACGACAGACATCGCAGTAATCTCTCTTGGCGGTACGGTAGCAAGCACTTCGATTAAGATTGCAGGCGATGATTTTGACGAAGCACTGGTTCGTTATATGAGAAAGCGTCATAACCTTCTGATTGGTGAACGCACCGCAGAAGATATTAAGATTAAGATTGGTTCCGCATACAGAAGACCGGAAACGGTAGCAATGGACGTACGCGGACGTAACCTCGTAACAGGTCTTCCGAAGACCATCTCCGTAACTTCGGAGGAGACGGAAGAAGCTCTGCGCGAGACCACTTCCCAGATTGTAGAAGCAGTACACAGCGTACTCGAGAAGACTCCGCCGGAATTGGCAGCAGATATTGCAGACCGCGGTATCGTGTTGACCGGTGGCGGATGCCTCCTGTATGGTCTGGAAGAACTGATTGAAGAAAAGACCGGTATCAATACCATGACGGCAGAGGATCCGATGACAGCAGTAGCAATCGGAACCGGTAAATATGTAGAGTTTATTGCAGAAAGAAAAGACAAACGTTAAGACGAGAGTACCGAAGGATTCAGACGTACTTTCGGGAAAGTGACAGGTGAAGGATGGTCAGAGGATTATATACCGGCTGGACCGGCATGTATAATGAACAGAAGCGCTTGGATGTTATTTCGAACAACCTTGCGAACTCCGCGACCGTAGGCTTCAAGAAGGAAGGCGCTACCAGCCAGTCTTTCGATGATGTGCTTGCAATCAAGGTGCGGGATGACCATGGAGATGCATACATCGGCAATATGACCCTCGGCGTGAAGATTGGCGAGATTTATACGGATTATACGCAGGGCTCGGTAAGAGAGACCGGCAATACCTATGATCTGGCAATTGAAGGCAACGGATTTTTTACGATTGATTATACCGATGCCAATGGCAATACTTCAACACGCTATACCAGAGCAGGTGAGTTCATGATTACCAAGGAAGGCTATGTGGTAACCAGCGAGGGACAGCACCTGATGGGCGAGAGCCAGTGGCTTCAGGTTCCGGTGGATGCAGCAGAAGTAGTGATTGATACAGACGGAACGGTGTACGCAGACGGAACTGCAGTAGATGTAGTGCGGCTGACTGACTTTGAGAATTATGATTATCTGAAGAAGTTCGGCGAGACCATGTACCAGCCGGTGCAGGGTGCAGTGGAGAAGGAAGCGACCGGCTCGATTCTTCAGGGCTATACCGAACAGTCCAATGTTAACGTAGTCAGTGAGATGGTAAACCTGATTAACATTACCCGTGCATATGAAGCAAACCAGAAAGTGATTAAGGCAATGGATGATTTGCTCCAGATTGATGTAAGCAGCGTGGGTAAGGTCTAATAAGAAAGGGGTACGTGTATGGTACGTTCTTTGTGGACTGCAGCGTCGGGTATGATTGCACAGCAGACCAATGTTGATAACATTTCTAACAATATTTCCAATGTAAATACCGTCGGATATAAGAAGCAGACGACGCAGTTCCAGTCGCTGCTGTATGCGAAATTGCAGACGAAGACCACGGACAACAACGGCGATCCGAAGCCGGTAATCGGTCAGGTGGGTTCCGGTGTGAAGGTATCGGGGCTGGTATCCCAGTTTACGCAGGGTGCACTGACAGAGACCGGCAACCAGTTCGATATGGCAATCGACGGCAATGGATTTTTCGTATTGCAGATGGCAAACGGTGAGATCGGATATACCCGTAACGGTTCATTCGGCATGAATGTCAGCGCAAACGGAATTACACTTGCGAATGCTTCCGGTTGTCCGGTGCTGGATATGAACGGAGAAGCGATTACCGTTCCGGCGACCTGGAATACTTCGGATATCGAGTTTGACGAAGAGGGATATATGTTGTATCCGGATGAGACCGGCACGAAGGTAAGAACCGGCGTACAGATTGGTCTGGTACAGTTCAACAATCCTTCCGGCCTCGAGAAGTTATCCGGTTCGGTGTTGAGAGAGTCGGAAAACTCCGGCATGCCGCGTTGGGAGAGTACGGATGAAGCACTGAAGGACAGCAAGGTAATCACAAGATATCTCGAAGCGTCCAACGTGCAGACGGTAGATGAGATTGTTAACCTGATCGTGGCACAGCGTGCATACGAGATGAACTCGAAGACCATTCAGGCAGCAGATGAGATGCTGCAGCAGGCCAATAACCTGAGACAGTAGTCAGCATGAAATGCTGACAGCTGCGTAGCAGCACGCGGTTATCGGAGCGGACAGAATGCTTGCATTCGGGGCGCAAGATGAGCGGGAACTGTCTCAACGAGAGAAACGCGAAGCGTTTCACGAGTGGAGAAAGGATATACATAGTATATGAGCATTTCAATCGGTTCAGATTACCTGACCAATGCGTTAACGAATACGGACAAGTCAAAAACCGCGCAGAAACTGCAGAATTCGCTTGCAGGGCTGGATAAGAACAAGGCAACGGACGAAGAGATGCTGTCTGCCTGCAAGGATTTCGAGGCATATCTGGTGGAACAGATGATTGAGTCCATGCGTTCCACGGTTGAGGATGAGGAGGAAGAGAAGAATCCTTATCTGGAGCAGTTCGGTGATATGCAGTATCAGGAGTATGCGAAGTTCATTGCTGAGTCCGGACAGCTCGGCATCGCTCAACAGTTGTATGAGTCGATGAAAAAGAATTAACTTACATAAGAGGGCATCCGTTTTTACCAAAAAGGTAAAGGGGAGACCCTCTTTTTGCACATTACATACATAAGGTTGTGGTTTGAACAGACAGGAGAAGTATGGCAACGGTTGAAGGCTATGTAGAGAAAATTGTATATCGGAACGAAGAGAACGGCTACACAGTCTTAAGCGTTACCGTAGACGAAGATGAACTGACCTGTGTCGGAAATTTTGCGTTTGTGAATGAAGGCGAGTACCTTCGGATGGAAGGCGATTACAGCGCGCATTCCGTGTATGGGGAACAGTTCAAGGTGAGCGAGTACGAGACTGTACAGCCGGAAGACGAGATTGCGATTACGCGGTATCTGGCATCGGGAGCCATCAAGGGTGTCGGCGAGGCGCTGGCAGCAAGGATTGTGAAGAAGTTTGGTGCGGATACCTTCCGCATCATCGAAGATGAGCCGGAACGTCTCGTGGAGATTAAGGGCATCAGCAAGAACAAGGCACAGGAGATATTTAAGCAGTTCTATGAGAAGAAGGAGCTGCGTAGTGCTATGATTTTCCTGCAACAGTATGGCATCAGCATGAATCTTGCCGTGAAGATCCAGCAGTACTACGGACAGCGGATGTATGAGGTCATCAACACGAATCCCTATCGTCTGGCAGAGGATATCAGCGGTGTGGGATTCCGCACGGCAGACGAGATTGCGCAGCGGGTCGGGATTGCACAGAATTCGGAGCACCGCATCCGCGCGGCGATTCTCTATGTGTTGCAGCAGGCAACGGCGAATGGGCATTGTTATCTGCCGGAAGACAGACTGGTGGAACTGACAGCGGATCTGCTGTATGTGACAACGGAAGAAGTCGGCGTGCTCTTGGACCGCATGGTGCAGGAACGTCAGCTGATGGTGAAAGCAGGAGAGGAACGCCGCATTTACAGTTCTCTGATGTACTATACCGAGTTAAATGTTGCGCGTATGCTCCTTGATTTGAATCAGTCCTGTCAGTTGGATGAAGGGAAATTACAGCAACGGCTGAATCGTGTGGAAATGAGCTTTGACATCCGTTTGGATGAGGTACAGCGTCTTGCGGTGGCAGAAGCAGCCAGACAGGGATTGTTTGTGCTGACCGGCGGACCGGGAACCGGAAAGACAACGACCATCAATGCGATGATACGCTTCTTTGAAGCGGAAGGCATGGAGATCCTCTTAGCGGCACCGACCGGGCGCGCTGCAAAGCGTATGACAGAGACGACCGGAATGGAGGCAAGAACCATTCACCGTTTGCTGGAAATCTCGCGCGGACCGGTAGACCTGGGAGAGCACAATCCGCTTGGACGAAGCAACGAGATGCATTTTGAACGGAATGAGAAGAATCCGCTGGAGACCGATGTTGTCATCATCGATGAAGTATCCATGGTGGACATCCAGCTAATGCATGCACTCTTAAAAGCAGTACCGGTAGGAACCAGACTGGTTCTGGTCGGGGACGAGAATCAGTTGCCGTCAGTCGGACCGGGTAATGTGCTTCATGATATCCTGCAGTCGGGACTGGTACCGGTGGTGCGTCTGACAAAGATATTCCGTCAGGCAGGCGAGAGCAATATCGTTATGAATGCTCATAAAATCAATGCCGGAGAGCATATTGATGTGGAGACAAAACAGGAAGATTTCTTCCTGCTGAAACGGGACAATGTCAATGATGTTCTGGGTGTCACGGTCGCACTGGTAAGGGATAAACTGCCGAAGTTCGTAAAATGCAGTCCGTACGATGTTCAGGTACTGACACCGATGCGAAAAGGCGAGCTTGGTGTGGAAAAGTTGAATTCCGTACTGCAGCAGTATCTCAATCCGCCATCGGAGAAGAAAAAAGAAAAAGAAGCGCATGGTGTCATCTTCCGCGAAGGTGACAAGGTCATGCAGATTAAGAATAATTATCAGCTTGAGTGGGAACAGAGAAACCGCCTCGGCATCATGGAGGCAGGCGGTGTCGGCGTGTTCAACGGCGATATCGGCATTATTCGTGACATCAACCTGTTCGCAGAGATTGTCACAGTAGAGTTCGACGAAGGCCGTGTAGCAGAGTACGCTTACGCAGACCTTGACGAACTGGAACTGGCGTATGCAGTGACGATTCACAAATCCCAGGGCAGCGAGTATCCGGCAGTTGTCATCCCGATACTCACAGGACCCAGACAATTGTTACACCGCAACTTGTTATATACAGCAGTTACCCGTGCAAAACAATGCGTCGCCATGGTCGGCAGTGCCACCACAGTAGAACTGATGATACAGAACGTACAGGAACAGAAACGATACA
>JAZNXH010000129.1:0-6775 GCA_045593785.1 Lachnospiraceae bacterium | reverse complement strand
CCTACGGAACAACAGCCACAGGAAAACCAGTGCAATCACGCACGCAACAGCGGTTCCTACGTTAAATCCGTTTCCGGCAAAGAACATACCAAGCTGGTATACCATCAGTGACGCCGAGTACGCAAACACGCACATATATCCAATTGCTGCAAAGGTCCACTTTGCATTGTTCATCTCACGCTTGATTGCACCCATTGCTGCAAAACACGGTGCACAGAGCAGATTGAATATCATAAAGGAGTATGCAGACAGCTTGCTGCCTCCAAAGAATTCCTGACCAATAATGCGTAATCCTTCCAGATCCATGCCTTCTACCATTTCAAATGCCAGATCTGCATCGCCCATGGAAGACAAGGAGCCGAATACACCAACGATTTCTTCCTTTGCTACTAAGCCAAGGATCGTTGCCACTGCAGTCTGCCACTGCCCAAAACCAAGCGGCTTGAAGAACACTGCAATTGCAGAACCAATCAGATTCAGGATGGAAGTCTCGTCGCCTGTGATATAATGCAGTCCGCCTTCAAAACTTAAGCTATTCAAGGTCCAGATTATGATACTTGCTGCAAGGATAACCGTGCCGGCTCTCTTAATGAAGTCCCAACCACGCTCTCCGGTGGTACGAAGTACATTCTTCGGAATCGGGGCATGGTATGCCGGAAGTTCCATGACAAAAGTTGCCGGCTCGCCTGCAAACGCCTTGGTTTTCTTCAATATAATACCGGACACGATGACTGCAGCCACACCAACGAAATACGCACTGGTTGCCACCCAAGCCTTACCACCAAATAGCGTTGCTGCAATCAGACCAACCACCGGCATCTTCGCGCCACAAGGGATAAAACAGGTCGTCATAATCGTCATCTTACGGTCTCTGTCCTGTTCAATGGTACGGGACGCCATAACGCCCGGCACACCACAACCGGATGCCACTAACATTGGGATAAAACTCTTACCGGACAAGCCAAACTTACGGAACAGTTTATCCATGATAAATGCCACACGCGACATATAGCCAACATCCTCGAGAATAGACAGCAATAAGAAAAGGATCAACATCTGCGGCACAAATCCGAGCACAGCTCCGACACCACCAATGATGCCGTCCACCACAAGTCCTACCAGCCAGTCTGCACAACCGATTCCGGTAAGCCAGGATTCTGCAGCCGGAGCAATAATGCCGCCAAACAAAGTATCGTTCATAAATCCAACCGTCCAATCTCCGATGGTGCCGATAGAGATTGTATATACTGCCAGCATCACTAACGCAAAAATAGGAAGCGCTAAAATCCGGTTGGTCACTACCTTATCAATCCGGTCAGAAGTCGAGAGGCGACCTGCATTTTTCTTCTTATAACAACCCTTCAGCGACGACGTTATGTAATTGTATCGGTCATTCGTAATGATACTTTCCGCATCGTCGTCCAGCTCTTCCTCTGCCTCACGGATATCGGTCTCGATATGATTCAGCACTTCTTTGCTGATATTCAGTTTCTCACAAACACGTTCATCTCGTTCAAATATCTTAATCGCATACCAACGCTGCTGTTCCGCCGGGAACTCATGGATTACCGCTTCCTCGATATGTGCCAACGCATGCTCTACCGGACCGGAGAAGATGTGCTTCGGCACCATGCCTGCTTTTGCTTCCAGAAGTTCCAATTCTTCCTCTGTAAGTACCTGCTTCTCACCATCCGAAGCCTCGTACCCGGTTGCGCGTACTTTTCCTTCCTCACTGTGACGATATGCCAGCACCTGTCTTCCTCGCTCCGCAGCGCGGATAGCAAGCTCTGCCGCCTGGAACAGGCCGTCGTTCTTCAATGCGGAGATTTCTATCACCTTACAGCCGATTGCCTTTGCCAGACCTGCAATATTGATGTCATCTCCGTTCTTGCGTACTACATCCATCATATTGATCGCAACCACAACCGGAATACCGATTTCTTTCAGCTGTGTCGTCAGATACAGGTTACGCTCCAAATTCGTACCGTCCACAATATTTAAGATGGCATCCGGACGCTCCGTCACCAGGAACTTACGTGCAACCACTTCCTCCAAAGTATATGGTGAAAGCGAATAAATACCCGGAAGGTCAACGATGATTACATCATCACGCCCCTTCAAGCGTCCTTCCTTCTTCTCAACCGTAACACCCGGCCAGTTTCCAACATACTGATTAGAACCGGTCAAGGCGTTAAATAATGTAGTTTTTCCACAGTTTGGATTACCCGCAAGGGCAATTCTGATTTCCTGACTCATCACTCAACCTCCACCATTTCTGCATCTGCGCGGCGAAGCGATAACTCATATCCGCGCACTGCAATTTCCATCGGATCGCCTAATGGCGCAACTTTTCTGATATATAATTCAACACCTTTGGTAATGCCCATATCCATAATGCGGCGCTTTAATGCACCTTCCCCATGTAGCTTTACCACACGCACGGTTTCTCCAACCTTTACCTGGCTTAATGTTTTCATAGTTACCTCTTTCTGCATCTCTCTTATTGGTTAGAGGCGTCTAACTCCAATTCAAAATCAAAAGTTAGAGTACTCTAACCGCGACCTACTATACCATCTGTTTCCATTTCTGTCAACACCTTTTTTAAGCTTCTTTTCAAAATACTGTTTTTCTTGACAAAGTCTTTCTGTTGCAGTATTCTTACCCTGTCTTGTTACATTTACCGTAATTACATAATCGTTGGCTGAAGTTATCAGGAGATGATTCATACGGATCAACCGAAGGAGCAAATCTCTCAGGTGCTGCATTGCAGTGGGACTGATAACGGACAACACTCTGAAGACGCCCGTTAGATCGGGGGCCGAAGGTGCAAAACTGCAAACAGTTGCAGTTAATCTCTCAGGCAAAAGGACGGAGTATGAGATCTACAAAATAATCATTTGAAGATTTATCATATCATTCTTTTATTGAGGATTCGCCACGGTGCGGGTTCTTATTTTTTTTGCAGTGACAAGAAATACATTATCAGGAATGGAGATGCACTATCATCCATCCAAAGAAAGGACTCAACCATGATTGAGACAATTAAAAACATTAACAGTGCAATCAACAATGTCGTATGGGGCGTTCCTGCACTGACGCTTCTTGTCGGTACCGGAATCCTTATGACGATACTGACCAAAGGATTCCAATTTACCCGTTTCGGCCACATGTGGAAAGAAACCATCGGTGCCCTGTTCCGCAAAAAAGACATTTTGAAGAGCAAAGACACCAAGTCCATATCACAGTTTCAGGCACTCTGTACCGCACTCTCCGCTACTATCGGTACCGGTAATATCGCAGGTATTGCTTATGCAATCACCATGGGTGGTCCGGGTGCCGTGTTCTGGATGTGGATAGCCGCCATCTTCGGTATGATGACCAACTACTCCGAGAACGTCCTCGGTATCTTCTTCCGTCGCCGCAATAAAGACGGTGAATGGTGCGGCGGTGCCATGTACTACTTAAAAGACGGTGTCGGCAAGATGAAGTACGGCAAGCAAATCGGTAAGATTCTTGCTGTTCTTTTCTCCATCTTTGCCATCCTTGCATCCTTTGGTATCGGTAACATGGGTCAGGTTGTTTCCATCACCGAAAGTGTCAGCACTGCATTTACCGGTCTTGGTGCAAAAGCTCCGAGTACTCTCCTGATGGGTCTTGTCATCATGGTTGCTGTCTTCCTCGTAACCATCGGCGGCATCAAGCGTATTGCAAAAGCAAATGAAAAGATTGTTCCATTTATGGCAGGCTTCTATATCATCGGTGCCATCGTCATCGTTATTATGCATGCCGACATGATTGGACCGGCATTTGCAGCTATCTTCAAGAGTGCATTTACCCTGAAGGCAGCCGGCGGTGGTGTTGGCGGTTATGTTATCATGCAGGCAATCACCTGGGGCTTCAAGCGTGGTGTATTCTCAAACGAAGCAGGTCTTGGTTCTTCCGTTATGGTTCACTCCGCATCCAACGTAAAGGAACCGGTTGTACAGGGTCTCTGGGGTATCTTCGAAGTATTCTTCGATACCATCATTGTATGCACCCTGACCGCTTTGGTTGTATTGACGACCGGTATTGTTGATCTTGAGACCGGTGCATCCATCAGTGGGGCAACAAAACTCGGTCTTGCTACCGAAGCTTTCACCCAGAGTTTTGGCATCTTCGGCGGTATCTTCATTGCTATCGCAGTTACCCTCTTTGCTTACTCTACCGTACTTGGTTGGAGCTTCTACGGTAGTAAAGCATGGGAGTATCTGTTTGGCACCAAGTCCATCATGATTTATAAGGTTATCTTCGTTATTGTTGTACTTGCAGGCTCTACGCTGGATGCAAAACTTGCCATCGACCTTTCTGATACCTTCAACGGACTTATGGCAATTCCGAACCTGATCGGTGTTGTCTGCTTATCCGGTTTAGTACTTAAGATTACCAAGAACTATACCAATCGTAAGTTCAAGAATGCAGACATCGCACCGATGTACTCTGCATTTGAAGAGATCCAGAAGGCACAGGAAGCAGCAGAAGACTAATCCATACGGATTTCCTTGCAAGTTTTCCCCAACTATGGTACTTTATAATTAACTGCCTGAGCAGTGCGCTCGGGCAGTTTTTTTCAAAGATTGGAGGCGTGACTGACCTATGGAAATCCACAAATCTTCCGAAGATTATCTGGAAACCATGTTGATTCTGAAAGAAAAACTTGGTTATATCCGTTCCATTGATGTGGCAGAACATCTGGGTGTTACCAAACCGAGTGTCAGCTATGCGACCAAGCGCTTGCGCGAGAACGGCTACATCACGATGGACAAGGATGGACTGATTACCCTGACCGATACCGGTCTGTCGATTGCTCAAAATATGTACACCCGTCACAAACAGTTAACACAGTTCCTGCTTGCGCTCGGCGTGAGTAAAGAGACCGCACGCGAAGATGCCTGCAAGATAGAACACGACATCAGTGACGAAACCTTTGAAGCGCTGTGCAGACATGTGCAACAATTTCAAACATCTAGCACCAACCGATAATATATAGGACAGTTTTTATGAAGACCAAAGCCGCACGTAACAAAACCATAGATATTTCCATTGAAGAAGGGTTGCAGTATTCGGAACGACTCATCAGAGCGATTCCTCCGGAGTGCCCCCTTTCTTTTGTTACAGACAAAACTCTCCATGGCGACTGCTTTTCACTTCTTCCGTCTTTACCAAAACGAAGCATCGACCTTCTGATTGTCGATCCCCCATATAATTTAACTAAGAATTATCACGGAAAGCAATTTAAAAAGGTCTCCGACGAGACCTATGAAGAATTTACAGAGTCTTGGATAGCAGCAGTACGACCTCTTTTAAAGGATACCGCATCCATTTATGTATGTTGTGATTGGCAATCTTCTCCCATCATCGGACTGACACTCAAAAAACATTTTAAATTACAGAATCGGATTACCTGGCAACGCGAAAAAGGGCGTGGAGCAAAACACAATTGGAAAAACGGTATGGAGGACATCTGGTTTGCAACCGTATCAAACCAATATACATTCAATGCCGATGCTGTCAAAATTCGTAGAAAAGTAATTGCACCATACCGGGTAAACGGGCAACCAAAGGACTGGGAGGATACACCGGAAGGAAAATTCCGTAACACCTATCCATCGAATTTTTGGGACGATATTTCAATTCCCTATTGGTCCATGCCGGAAAATACAGCACATCCGACGCAAAAGCCGGAAAAACTTCTCGCAAAACTTATTTTAGCCAGTTCGAACAATGGGGATTTAATTCTGGATCCTTTTGCAGGCTCAGGTTCCACTGCAGTTACCGCAAAAAAGCTCGATCGCCATTATATTGGAATCGAGCAAAACGAACAATATTGTATTTGGGCAGAAAAACGCCTTGAAATGGCAGAGACGGACTCTACCATTCAAGGCTATAAAAAGGGTATATTTTGGGAGCGTAATTCAAGACCTGAATAACCGTCACAACAGGTCTGCCCGGCAAATTGTTCTACCACTGTAGTAATTCTTAAAATGTAGAATTTCGCAACCGGATAAAACCGCTACCACAACTTGGCGTTTGATATTTCAGAAAAAGCCTTGGAAGCTCTTCTCTTAAGACGGTCATTTTTTGTCTGTTATCTTGCTTTTTTTCTCTCCGCACATGATTATTGTCGACTTTGTTTTTGCTACGCTATAAACTCGCCGCCTACAAAAATCGAACACATACAGATTTTAACTTCAAAAACTATTTCTTATAGTAAAAATCCGTCTCAGGCAACTTTCCGCCTACTGCATTCGGCGCCTGCTCATAAAGCGTATTCAGATATGCGCCTGCCTTCTGTTCCATCTCGGAACCCTGAATACATACAATGTTACAATACGGCATTGCCTTCTTTGCTACAGCAGCCTTGAAGATTCCAAACTTCTCAACCAGCTCTGCTGCGCTTTCCGTTTGCTCATTTGCATACTGCGTTGACAATGCATATTCTGCAAGGAAAGCATCTACTGCTTCTTTATTCTCTTCAACAAATGACTTCTGCGCAACGATAACACCGGTTACAACGCTGCTTTCACCATTCGTCAAAGCTTCCCATTCTGCGGTAACATCCAAAGCAATACGAACCTTTTCGTTGCTCATCATTACGGTTGTTACATAAGGCTGCGGTAACATCGCAATCGCATCGTCTGCATCTGACAGAAGTGCCGCAATTTCAGTTGCCTCTGACTTGAACTCAATCGTTACATCTTTGTCCGGATCCAATCCTGCTGCACTCAGCAGATAACGA
>JAZNXH010000128.1:0-23222 GCA_045593785.1 Lachnospiraceae bacterium | reverse complement strand
TCTCATTATTGCTGAAGATGTAGAAGGCGAAGCACTTACTACTCTCGTTATCAATAAGCTTCGCGGTACCTTCAATGTAGTTGCAGTGAAGGCTCCGGGCTATGGTGACAGAAGAAAAGCTATGCTTCAGGATATCGCTATTCTGACCGGCGGTACTGTAATCTCTGATGAACTCGGACTTGACCTCAAGGAAGCTACCATGGCTCAGCTTGGTCGCGCAAAGTCTGTTAAGGTTCAGAAGGAGAACACCATCATCGTTGACGGTGAAGGTGATAAGGATGCAATCGCTGGTCGTGTGGCACAGATTCGTATGCAGATTGAAGAGACGACTTCTGATTTTGATCGTGAGAAACTTCAGGAAAGACTTGCTAAGCTTGCAGGCGGTGTAGCTGTTATCCGTGTAGGTGCTGCTACTGAGACCGAGATGAAGGAAAGCAAACTTCGTATGGAAGATGCACTTGCAGCTACCAAGGCAGCAGTAGAAGAAGGTATTGTATCCGGTGGTGGTTCTTCCTTTATCCACGCATCCAAGGAAGTTGCTAAGCTTGCAGCAGGTCTGGAAGGCGATGAGAAGACCGGTGCGAATATCGTTCTGAAGGCACTGGAAGCTCCACTGTTCTGTATCGCACAGAATGCAGGTCTGGAAGGCGCAGTTATCGTAAACAAGGTAAAAGAACTTGAAGTTGGTTACGGCTTCAACGCACTCAGCGAAGAGTATGTGAACATGACCGAGAGCGGTATTCTTGATCCGGCTAAGGTATCCAGAACCGCACTTCAGAACGCTACTTCCGTAGCTTCTACCTTCCTTACCACCGAGTCTGCAGTAGCTAACATCAAGGAGGAGACTCCGGCGATGCCTGCAGGTGGCGGAATGGGCATGATGTAATAATCACATCATGATGTAGAATGCACATCAGATATATTAGCAAATAAAAATGGCTGTCGGAATTCCGACAGCCATTTTTGATTTGCTATTTATTTTTGGATTGTTACGTTTTGTTTTACGAGCTCGAGTACCTGCAATCCGATGTGAGACTGCATCAGGTAACCTTTTCCATAGTTCTGAAGTTCGGTGTTGAAGGATTCTTCGGTTTCACCCTGTTCCAGCATGTAAGCGAGATAGGTTGCTTCATCAGCGGTGATTCCTTCCGCTTCAGCGATTGCCTGAAAAATCAGATTCTGTTTTACAATTGCTTTTCCGGTATCTACGAGGTTTCTGTCGTATTTTCCTTCGGTCATGTTAATATAAGCAGAGAAGTTCGGGTACAGCGGACCGCCGAGTATCTCAGCATAATAATCGTTTACACTCTGGAAGTATGCGAGGTCTTCGAATTTTTTCAATGCTTTTACCTGATTCAGATAAGCCTTCGGGTATTTGGATACTTCACTGTTTGCGTTCAGATATTCACGTACCTTTGTAGTAAGATTGGAATCTTCATTGGTTTCTCTTAAGTAGGTTTTATATTCGTCTGCTGTGAGAGCATAGTCCCCAAGATACTTCAATACGAACTTATCGTTGAATTCCGGAGCGGTGTAGATACCGTTCAGTACAACAGAGAAAACAGCATCCTTGCCGGCAAGGTCAGGGTTGTTCGGGTACTCGTCCGGGAAGGTTACGTTGATGTCAAACGAATCGCCGGCAACATGTCCGATGATCTGTTCTTCGAAATCATCAATGTAGCTGTTGGAACCGATGGTTAAGTCTGCTCCTTGACCTTGTGTATTACCGCCTTCAAAAGCAACACCGTCTACGGTTCCCACGTAATCAATGTTAACTTTGTCGCCGTCCTTTACGGCTGCTCCACTGTCTTTGGAGAGCTCGGCGTGTTCTTCCAACAGAGCGTTGATGTCTTTTTCCATCTGTTCATCTGTGTACTCAATGTCTTTGTATGCGATAGTGATATTCTTGTAATCGCACAGTGTAACATAGTCAGATGCGGTAACATCTTTCATAGTTCCGTCATCATTTAACTGGGCACTGTAGTTGGAGTCAGCGGTTACTTTGGTCACCATACGGACAATGCCTGCACCGAACAATGCGAGGAGTCCGGCAATTACTACGATGCTGACAATGATTCCAACCAGTTTACCAAGGGCTGCCTCTTTTTTATGCTTCTTGATATCTTGGGCACGCTGTAATTTACGCTGCTTACTCAGACTCATGGAAGCGTTATTGTTTTCTGTTTGTTTCATGATTTGCTCCATTCTGAGAACGATTCTGTATAGCTGTGCTATCCGTGACGTTCTCAACACGCATAGCATTCATTATCATACAATAATTCCGATAAAGGGTCAATCCTGCTTTTGTGATTTCTTCGTGAACATAAGTTGTTACATGGACAAAGATAGGTGATAGTGATATAATAATCCCGCATTTTGCCTGTTATAATGAGGAACAAATTCTGAAAAGTAATTGAAAGATTAGATATCAGATGAAAGAGAAAAAACTGGTGATCGGAATCCTGGCTCATGTAGATGCCGGGAAAACCACATTAACAGAAGGATTGTTGTATCAATTAGGGAAGCTTCGTAAGATGGGAAGAGTTGACCATGGAGACGCTTTCCTGGATACGCATGCCCTGGAACGTGAACGTGGGATTACCATTTTCTCAAAACAGGCGCTGTTTGAACTTGCTGATATGCAGGTGACATTACTTGATACACCGGGACATACGGATTTTTCGGCAGAAACGGAACGAACACTGTCGGTGTTAGACTATTGTATTCTGGTTGTGAGCGGAACGGAGGGTGTCCAGGCGCATACGAGGACTTTATGGAATCTATTGGCAACCTATCACATTCCGACATTTGTATTTGTGAATAAAATGGACCGTGATGGTGCAGATCAGATAACTGTATTGGAAGAACTTCAGCGGGAACTTTCTCCTGCTTGTATAGCGTTTGAACAGCAGGATGATGCCTTTTTTGAATCGCTTGCAGTACTAAAGGAGGAACTGTTAGAGCAGTATCTGGAAAAGGGCAGCATACAACAGGAGCAGATACGGGAACTGGTGGCAGAACGGGAGGCGTTTCCCTGTTACTTTGGTTCAGCACTCCGTTGTGAAGGAATTGATGAACTGATACAGGGCTTGCAGGAGATCATGATTGTCCCAAAGTACGGAAAGCAACTGTCGGCGTATGTATATAAGATCAGTCGTGATGACCAGGGCAACCGGCTGACACATATGAAGATAACCGGCGGTTGTCTGAAGGTTAGGGACGCGTTGGTGCATGAAGGTCTTGCCGGTACGGATGAAGACGGGCAGGAGCAACAGGAAGAAAAGGTAAATCAGATTCGCATATATTCCGGAGTGAAGTTTGAAGCAGTACAGGAAGCAGGTGCAGGAACGATTTGTGCGGTGACCGGGCTTACTAAGAGTTATCCGGGAGAGGTTTTCGGAGACGGTATCCTGCGTAGAATGCCGCTTCTGGAGCCGGTAATGTCGTGCCGGGTAGAGTTGCCGGATGGAGTGGATGCTTCCGGTATGCTGATTAAATTAAAGCAGCTGGAGGAAGAAAATCCGGAACTTCATATCGTATGGGATGAGAAGCTGCAGGAGATACAGCTCCGTATCATGGGTGAGATTCAGACTGAAGTGCTGAAGAATCTGATTCAGGAACGTTATGGTGTTACTGTCGGATTTGGTCCGGGTAATATTTTATATAAGGAAACGGTGATAAATTCGGTGGAAGGCATCGGACATTTTGAACCGCTCCGCCACTATGCGGAGGTACATCTGAAAATCGAACCGGGTGAGCGCGGCAGTGGCATCACAATCGCAACGGACTGTAGTGAAGATGAACTCGAGAAAAATTGGCAGAGACTGATTTTGACACATCTGCGGGAAAAAGAGCATGTCGGAGTGCTGACCGGTTCTCCGTTGACAGATGTGAAACTTACGCTGATTGCCGGTCGTGCGCATAAGAAGCATACGGAGGGCGGTGATTTCCGTCAGGCGACTTACCGTGCGGTACGTCAGGGGCTGATGCAGGCAGAGTCGGTATTGCTGGAACCGTATTACCGCTTCCGGCTGACGTTACCGCGTGAATATTTGGGACGGGCAATGACAGACATTGATGCATTTGCAGGGAATTGTGATGCACCACAGATAGATGAGGATACAGCAGTTTTAACCGGAACAGCACCGGTGTCTACGATACGCGGATATGCACGCGAGGTGACAGCGTATACGAAAGGACTTGGATTTTTGGCGCTGACTCCGGCAGGGTATGATACCTGTCATGACGGGGCAGCGGTGAAAGCTAAGATGGGCTATGATCCGGACCGGGATCTTCGCAATCCTTCATCATCTGTATTCTGTGCCCATGGTGCCGGTTTTGTTGTAGAGTGGGATCAGGTTCCGTATTATATGCATCTGGAAGCAGAAAAGCAGACGGAAGAACAGATAGAGAGTGAAAACGAGAATCCGCTAAAAAATGCCCGTAAGGTGAGTGATGAAGAATTTGTCGGAGTTGAGGAGGTTGACGCGATTCTGGCAAAGGCGTATTATTCTAATCGGAAAGCGAAGCACGAAGATCGCAGATATCATAAACAGTCCGTACAGCTTCCGGTAAATCAATCTGTACGGAAAAAGCCACAGCCGAAGAAAGAAGAATATCTTCTAGTGGATGGTTACAATATTGTATTTGCATGGCAGGAATTAAAGGAATTATCAAAAGTCTCCATAGACGGTGCACGAGATAAACTCCTGGATATTCTGTGCAATTATCAGGGAATGCGGCAGTGCAATGTGATTGCGGTGTTTGATGCATATCGTGTACAGGGACATCCGACAGAACGGTTTGCATACCACAATATTAATGTGGTATTTACCAAGGAAGCGGAGACGGCAGATCAGTATATTGAGGCATTTGCAAAGAAGAATGCTTCGGAGTATGATATTACGGTGGCAACTTCGGATCATCTGGAACAGATGATTATCTATGGTGCGGGATGTCAATTGTGGAACGCAGAAGAATTGTACCGGAGAGTTACCGAAGCGCAGGAAAAACTGCGAGAGGAGTATTTGAACAAAAGTTATTAAAATGGAAATAATAAGATAACAGAGTGTATCGGTTAGGAGGACAGAATGGTTTCAGGTGTAATGATGGGAGGTTTAATTACGGGGTTTTTGGTGACTGCCGTATTAACAATTGGGGCAATAATATTTTATTTTAAGAAACGGCAGAATGTTCAGGGAACCTTCTTTGTTCTTGTGCTTGGTATGGTAGGTGTTGTGTTTACGCAGACCATTGCAGATGTTGTGGCAACGATTGTACGGCTACCGGTAGTAATGGAGTATAGTTATCTGTTGGCAATGGCAATCTACGGGGTAATCATTGCCCTGATTGATATGTTGTTCCGTTTATATTTTGTTGGTTTTATGGGAAAAAGCGGTCTGGGCAAGATAAGAGGCATGATGTTCTCCTGTGGCTATGTAGCTGGACTTTGCCTGATGCCGGCATGCAATCAGTTCTTGTATATTTTGTATGCGAAGATGATTAACGAAGGCGTTTTCCTGGATGGCTTTGAAGTTGGTTCCGTGCAGTATGAACAGGCACTGGCATTCCAGGAGAGTCTGCTGAGCGCATCTCCGATGTTGCATTATGCAGAGGCAGTAACCTATATCGCAAGAGCTGTATTATACTGCTTTATCTGTATGGCATTGGTACGTGGGGTGTTAGAAGGCAAGAAGGGCAAGAGTTTTGCGGTTTTATTGGCAATCCGTGCCGGTTATGAAGTGATTTACCGGATTATCCTTTCGCTCTGCTCTGCAGAAGGAGGAGCGGTTTACAGTGATACGACTGCATTGTGGCTGTCTGTACTGCTTTCTGCGATTGTAATTGCAGCTTGCCTGTATGCATTCCGGTTGTTGATGAAAGACTATCCGCAGGGGAAGGAACCAAGAATCAAGGGATCTGCGATGAAGCAGAGAGTGAATGCAGATGTGGAACGTAAAAAGAGTCTCGCATGGCAGGAAGTAAGAAGCATGAACGGTGCGAAAAAAACGGTAGCGGAAGAGACGGCAGGGAACGAAGAACCGGTACTGGAAGAAGCAGTAGCCAATGAGGAAACGGTGGAGGAAGTAACGACACCGGTAAGTGATGAAGAAAAGTCAGGAGAAGCATAAAGAATGGTAAGCTATCAGGACATTGTTCAGAATGATGCAGTAAAAACGTATATTATGAAGGCAGACGAGACATTGACTGCACTGGGATATACAGAGCATAGCTTTGCACATGTCGGGATTGTTGCAAAGGAAGCAGGACGCTTATTGGAGCAGCTCGGATATTCTGACAGAGAACAGGAACTGGCACGCATTGCCGGATATCTCCATGATATCGGGAATGTAGTGAATCGTGTTGACCATGCCCAGAGCGGGGCAGTGATGGCATTTCGCATTCTGGATAATTTGCAAATGGAACCGGCAGAGATTGCAACTGTGATTGCCGCAATTGGAAATCACGATGAGAAGACCGCCTTTCCGGTGAATCCGGTGGCTGCAGCGCTGATTCTGGCAGATAAGTCCGATGTACGTAGAAGTCGTGTACGGAGCAAAGAGACGATTACCTTTGATATACATGACAGAGTAAACTATTCTGTTGTAGCGTCAGAAAACCGGATTGAAAAAGACGAACTGGAACTACACCTGACAATTGATACGGAGATTTGCTCCGTGATGGATTATTTTGAAATCTTTTTAGAACGTATGATGCTGTGCCGGAAAGCAGCAGAAGCATTGGGATTACGCTTTAGGCTAATCATAAACGGACAGAAGTTACTCTAAAGAAATCGGCCGTATAATCCGATAAACTACATGGATAATTGTGTCCATAACTGTTTATCATCGGAGGCCGGTATGAAGTACAAAAGTATAAAAGTAAAACAATTCGGAGCAACCATATTTTTTGTGTTGCTCTTTTTGTGTGTTTCACCACTGCTTCAGGGTGCGGCAGCAGAGGATAATAACGGAGCCGGAGTACAGACATTACAGGAAACTGACATTATTGTGAATTACAGCAATGAAATTATTACGGTACGTGCGAATGGTAACGGTGAACTGTATTATAGTTTTGCCGCAGCAGGAAAACAGCCGAAGGAATTTCGTAGAATCGGTTCGGAATTAATAGCAGGATATCAGAGTGGTGAAAATCAGTATGCAGCGTTTTATATTGATTTGTCATCACAGACATTTAAGGGCGAGACCGTATTTTACGCGAAGTATGCCGAGGATGATACTGCAGTGACGGTTACCATGACCGGAAGAGAAGCCCTGAAGGCAGTTTATCAGGGCAAGTTTACGGAGGATGAGACCGGACAGTCCTATGCCAATGCATATGCGTTAAAGATAAACGGGGAAGCATTGTATCAGAACTTTACAGCAGATACAGGCTACTTTACATTTCTTTGTGATGGAACAGATTATACCAAATTATCCAATATCGAGTGGCGTGCAGGAACGGCTACCAATTATCAGGAATTGTATGCGATGAATCCTGAAATGTATCAGAAAAGCGGTGCCACCTTGTATTTTCGAATCAACAGCGGAGATGCTCCAATCAGTAAAGAAGCTAAGATTAAGATACGAAAACCTGCAAAGGCTCCGTCAGTAAAACTGGACGGAAGCAAGCACACCTTAGCACTGAAAGATACGCAGGAGTATCGTATTGTATATCCGGACGGAAATATGACGGCATGGACTGCAGTAGAAGAGGGAATCAAGAAAATGTCACTCTCTCAGCTGAATGGCATCAATGGTAATGGTGTTTCCGTTGCATTTGATGAAGCGGTAATCCAGGTCCGGATTGCAGCCAGTTTGAAGGCAGCACCGTCTTACGCTACTGATATTTATCTTGATAAGACAGAATTGCCGAAATCCGGTGAGGACGGTCTTAGTATCAGTCCGGTGAATCCGACGGACATATCCAAAGGACTAAGAGTCACCAATGGTTCTGAAGTTGATTATATGATTGCAGTTGCTGATTCCAATGCATGGGAGTGCAACGGAAATGTAGTGGAGCTGATTAAGAAGATAGATTATGATGCAGCGAAAGGTGCAGTCGGTTATCTGACATGGAAGAACATCAAAGCAGGAGCTGCAGCGACTATCAGTTACAGTAGTTTTAAGGCATTTGAAGATTCTTATGTGGTGCTGTTCCGAACAGCTCCGGTAAAAGAGGATAAGAAAACTCCGGAAAGAGAATTCAAGATTGCTTCGGTTGTGAAGCAGGTAGGGGGGATTCTGCCGCTTGCTGATTTGAAGCCGCAGGCATTTTTGGTTGAGAATGACGCAGATTTGAACCAGACGCTGAATTTTACAAAGGTAGAAGGGCATACCTTGTATACTTCCATAGATGGCGCTGAGTTTGTTAAGAATACAGAATGGACACTCGATATTACCGGTGAAGTAGGGAAAACTTTATTGGTAAAAGCATATTTATTGGAAGATGTGAGCGGAATCGAATCGGATGTTGTTACATACCGTTACAGCTTTATGGCAAATGGTGAACTTCCGGATTACAAAGACGATTGGGGATATATCCAGTGTGTACAAAAGGGCTGGGGCGTTGCTTATCAGCGTGCTTATCTGGCTGCGATGACATATGAAGAAAGCTTCTCTATCGAAGGTCTGTCAATGACGTTACGTGAAGTGCTGCAGGTGATCAAAATGATGCGTCTGGACAATCCGGAAATCATCCAGCTTGGCACCAGTTATACACAGCGCGGAAATGATGTATATCTGCCGCTGAATGATAAGGAGGATATGGACGCACTTCTGACCGAGTGTCAGGAGACTGCAAAGGCAGCTTTAGAGGCAATTGAAGCCAAGTATGATCGTGAATTGACAAAGATTGAGTATGTGAAAGAAATTCATGATTTTATCGTACTGGAAAAGCAATACAAGAGCTCGGCAATGGATCAGACAATGGCAGGAATTCTGACCGATGCATATACTCCCGTATGTACCAGTTATGCATTGACCTTCCATTACATGTGCGAGCTTGCGGGTATTCAGACCGTTATCGTGCACGGTGATGCAACCAACAGCACAGGCAGAACGGAAGCTCATGTCTGGAACATGGTAAACCTCGGTGAAACCGTGGACTATTCCAGAATGTTGACGAAAAGCGGAAAAGAGATTGATCCGAACGATTGGTATGAAATTGATGTCACTTGGGGTGATCCGACCGGCGCAGATGAAGATTATATCGGATATACGTATTTTAATCTGACGACAGACGAGATGAACGAACATAGCTCCGGCACAAAACATGTCCGTTCGACCGGTGAGGCATATGACAGTTATCCGGTGGAAAAGTGCACCGGAACTACCTATAATTATGATTATCTGGTAGAAAATGATTATCTTACAGCACAATAAATGAAAAATTCTTTGTTTCTTTATTACTTTAACGCAATAAATACTTGATTTTTGATTTTCTTTATGTTAAATTTTTAGAATCCGGGCGCATGCTGTCGGTTCCCTGAACCACGGATGCGCTGATTCTGTCTTTTGGGAGGAGGTGCCGCATGTTATTGACAAAGCGATTTAATCTGATTTGCGGGCATTACGGTACCGGTAAGACGAACCTTTCCCTGAACCTTGCATTGGAAGCGGCACGTGCCGGACGGAAAGTAACATTGGTGGATATGGATTTGGTGAATCCGTATTTCCGTTCTTCGGATTACGGTGCGCAACTTGCACATGAGAATATCCGTATCATTGCACCGGTGTATGCGAACAGTAATGTCGATGTTCCGTCTCTTCCGCCGGAGGTGTATGGCATTTTTGATAGCGAAGATTTAGTGATTATGGATGTTGGCGGCGATGATGTCGGAGCGACGGTACTCGGCAGATTCAGCGCACAGATTAATGCGCTGGATTATGACATGTTTTATGTCATCAACTGTTACCGGAATCTTACGGCAGAGCCGGAAGAGGCAGCAGCGGTATTACAGGAAATCGAGCGTGTATCAAGACTGAAGGCAACCGGGGTTGTCAGCAACGCACATCTGAAGTCGGAGACGACAGCAAAGACTATTTTATCTTCACTGGATTACGCAAAGAGGGTAACAGAACTGACGGGACTGGATTGTAAGGCAGTGACGGTGCCAAAGCGTATACTGACAGAGTTTGAGAAGAATGCAGAAGAGAATAACGTGAAGGTGCCGTTGTACCCGATCGATATTATAGTGAAATCAAATTTCGAATCATAAACACGATAGAAGGAGGAGTAACATGGCAAAGATTACGATTGACGAAACGCTG
Source organism: Lachnospiraceae bacterium (assembly GCA_045593785.1). Lineage (GTDB taxonomy): Bacteria > Bacillota > Clostridia > Lachnospirales > Lachnospiraceae > SZUA-448. Next base: position 12,951 of record JAZNXH010000128.1, on the reverse strand, counting down.
TGTAAGGGCTGTGCAATGTGTGTAAATGCATGTCCGAAGAAGATTTTGGAACTGGCAAAGGACAGAATCAACAGTAAAGGTTATCATCCTGCGTCGATGACGAATCAGGAGGCATGTATCGCTTGTGCATTCTGTGCAACGATGTGTCCTGATTGTGCAATCACAGTAGAAAAATAATTTGATTAGGAGAATATTATGGCAGAGAAAGTTTTAATGAAAGGTAATGAAGCTCTTGCAGAAGCTGCGATTCAGGCAGGCTGCAGACATTTCTTCGGCTATCCGATTACGCCGCAGACCGAGATTTCGGCATATCTGTCGAAGCGTATGCCTAAGGTGGGCGGTCTGTTTTTACAGGCAGAATCTGAAGTGGCAGCAATTAACATGGTACTTGGCGCAGCTGCGACCGGTGTACGTGCGATGACATCATCCAGTTCTCCGGGAATCAGCTTGAAGTCCGAAGGTGTTTCCTATCTTGCAGGTTCCGACCTTCCGGCATTGATTATCAACGTACAGCGTGGTGGTCCGGGTCTCGGCGGTATCCAGCCGTCCCAGTCTGATTACTGGCAGGCAACCAAGGCACTCGGACATGGTGACTTCCAGTTGTTCGTACTTGCTCCGTCCACCATTCAGGAGATGGTTGACTTCGTTCCGTTGGCATTTGAAGTGGGTGAGAAGTATCGCGTTCCTTCGATGATTCTTTCCGATGGTATGCTCGGACAGATGATGGAGCCGGTAGTGCTTCCGGATGCGGCAGACAGTTTTGACCGCGAAGCAAATATCGCTTCCAAGACATGGGCAGCAAACGGACATCAGAACAAGAGAGACCGTAACATCGTAAATTCCCTCTACATACAGCCGGAAGAGCTGGAGAAACTGGTAGAGGAGCGTTATCAGAGATATGAACTGATGAAGCAGAACGAGCAGAGAGCAGAAGAGTATCTGACCGAGGATGCAGAGATTGTTATCGTAGCATTCGGTGCTTCCTCCCGTGTTTCCAGAAGTGCAGTCAATGCAGCACGTGCTGAGGGCATTAAGGTTGGTATGATTCGTCCGATTACCCTGTGGCCGTTCCCGGAGAAGGCAATCGAGAAGGTTGTTCCGACTGCAAAGAAGTTCCTTTGCGTAGAAATGAGCATGGGTCAGATGATAGAAGATGTTAAGCTTGTAGTAAACGGAAGAAAGCCGGTAGAGTTCTACGGAAGAACCGGTGGTGTCATTCCGACTCCGGCAGAAGTGCTTGCTGAGATTAAGAAGCTTGCAGAGTAATTGACAGAGATAATTTTCAGATGAAATATAGAAGCGAGAAGCTTCGGATTGGAGAATAACATGGCAGTAGTATTTGAAAAGACCAAAGGCTTGACCGATACCCCGTTTCATTACTGTCCGGGATGCTCTCACGGTATCGTACATCGTCTGGTAGCAGAAGTGCTGGAAGAACTTGGCGTTCTCGGAACCTCTGTGGGCGTTGCATCGGTAGGCTGTTCGGTATTCAGCTATAATTATTTCAATTGTGATATGGTACAGGCACCGCACGGACGTGCTCCGGCTGTGGCAACCGGTATCAAGCGTTCTTTCCCTGACAATGTAGTATTTACCTATCAGGGCGATGGTGACCTTGCAGCAATCGGTACCGCAGAGACCGTACATGCAGCGACCCGTGGTGAGAACATCACTGTTATTTTTATTAACAACGCAATTTACGGTATGACCGGTGGTCAGATGGCTCCGACTTCTCTGCCGGGACAGATTACCCAGACCACCCCGTATGGTCGTGACACTGCAGTTGCAGGTTATCCGGTACGTGTTTGTGAGATGCTCAGCACTTTAAGCGGTACTGCACTTGCACAGCGTGTTGCAGTGGATACCGTTAAGAACGTAAAGGAAGCAAAGAAGGCCATCAAAAAAGGCTTTGAGAATCAGATTAACAAGCGCGGATATTCTATCATCGAAGTTGTTTCCGCATGTCCGACCAACTGGGGTCTCTCTCCGGAGGAATCTACCAAGTGGCTGCAGGAGAACATGCTGAGCTACTATCCGCTCGGTGTATATAAGGATGTTACGGAAGGAGGAGCAAACTAATGGCTAATACATTGAACGTATTACTGGCAGGCTTCGGCGGCCAGGGTATCCTCTTCTCCGGTAAGCTCCTCGTGTACTCCGGTCTATTGGACGGCAAGGAAGTATCCTGGCTTCCGTCCTACGGTCCTGAGATGCGTGGTGGTACCTGTAACTGTTCTGTTGTTCTCAGTGACGAGTCCATCGGCTCTCCGCTGGTAACTGCACCGGACGTATTGATTGCAATGAACCTTCCGTCTCTTGATAAGTTTGAGAATAGTGTTGTGCCGGGTGGCACAATTCTCCTCGACAGTTCACTGATTGACCGTAAGGTTACCCGTCAGGATGTTAAGGTATGCTATGTAGATGCTTCCAGACTTGCCGAAGAAAACGGCATGAAGGGCAGCGCAAACATTATTCTTGTTGGTAAGATGTTCAAAGAACTTGGGTTCTGTACCGAAGAGTCCCTTTACAAGGCAGTAGACAAATGTGTGCCGCCGAAGAAGGCAGCCCTGATTGAAGTAAACAAGAATGCATTAAAGCTCGGATATTCGGTAGAGTAATGGAGTAGATGTTTTCTTAACAGAAAAATTTGCGAATGGAGAGGAACATGGACGAGATCAGAGAAATAGCAGCAAGAGTCAGAGAACTCCGTGAAGTCTGCGGTTATACGCAGGAAGAACTTGCAGCAGAACTCGAAATTGATGTTGAAGTTTACAGAGGTTACGAAGCAGACGGTAACGATATCCCGATCAGTGTATTGTATGCTATCTCGAAGAAATTCGGTGTTGACTTCAGCGAGATTGTATCCGGTACTTCCGCAAAGCTTCGCAGTTACCAGATTGTACGAAAAGGCGAAGGTCAGGTGGCAGACCGTTATCCGGGTTACCGCTTTGAAGACCTCGCTTACCGTTTTTCCAAGAAGATGATGCAGCCGTTTGTGGTAACGCTGGATCCGTCCGATAAGCCGGCAGCGCTCGTATCTCATGAAGGAGAAGAGTTCAACATGGTACTCGAGGGTACGGTTATTGTTAACTTCGATGGGAAAGAACTGGTGTTAAATGCAGGAGACAGTATTTATTTTAATCCGTTGTATCCGCACGGACAGAAGTGTGGCGGCACGGAGCCTGCAAAATTTCTTACTATGATTACAGAGTAACCCGGAAAGGAATCTGACGATGGGTTTGTTAGAACGTTTTTTACCGCGAATCGAGTTTGATTCGTATGAAGATTTTAAAGAAAATTATAAAGTAAATCCGCCGGAGAAGTTTAATTTCGGGTTTGACATTGTTGATGCATGGGCAAAGGAAGACAAGGAAAAGCGTGCACTGGTATGGTGTGACGATCATGGTCAGGAAAGGGTGATTACCTTTGATGAGATGAGCCGTCTGTCCAATCAGGCAGCAAACTACTTCAAGAGCCTCGGACTTACCCGTGACAGCGTGGTTATGCTGATTATGCGCCGCCGCTGGGAATACTGGGTATGTGCGACTGCATTGATTAAGTTAGGTGTTATCTTTGTTCCTGGTACCCTGCAGCTGACAAAGAAGGACGTTGCATACCGTGCGAATGCGGCCAATATCGAGATGTTTGTCTGCGTGAATGACGAGTATGTGCTCACACAGGTTGAGAACGCATTGCCGGAAGCTCCGTGCATCAAGTACAGAGCGATGGTAGGTGGTGGTACGAGAGAGGGCTGGGCAGACTTTAACGAAGTCATCAGCACCTTCCCGGAGACCTTCGAACGCAGCGATGCAGTTGCAGACCTGAACAACAATGACGTAATGCAGATGTATTTTACTTCCGGTACAACCGGTATGCCGAAGATGGTATGCCATAACTATATTCATCCGCTTGGTCATATTGTTACGGCGAAGTACTGGCAACAGGTACAGGAGAACAAACTTCACATGAGTGTATCCGATTCCGGTTGGGCGAAGTTTGGCTGGGGCAAGATTTATGGTCAGTGGATCTGTGGCGCAACCATCTTTGCATACGACATGGATAAATTTGTACCGGTAAATCTTTTAGAGAAGATAGCACATTATAAGCTGACGACATTCTGTGCACCGCCGACGATGTATCGTTTTATGTTGCAGGAAAAAGTAGAAGATTATGATTTGTCTTCGGTAGAGAACTGGGCAACTGCGGGAGAACCGCTGAATCCCGAAGTGTTTAACCGTTGGGAAGAACTGACGGGACACAAGATTGCCAATGGCTTCGGTCAGACCGAGGGCACGGTATTAGTAGCAAACTTTAAGTGGTTTGAGACCAAGTCCGGGGCAATGGGAAAGCCGTCTCCAATCTATAATATTAAGTTACTCGATTCCGATGGAAATGAGTGCGAGAGCGGTGAAGAAGGCGAGATTGTTATCTGTGGTATCGACAAAGAGCCTCCGGTGGGTCTGTTTATCGGTTATTACCGTGATGAAGAGCAGACAAAGGAAGCACTTGGAAGCGGTAACTACAACCTGAAGGATGTTGCTTGGCAGGATCAGGACGGTTATATGTGGTTTGTCGGCCGTCATGATGACGTAATTAAGTGTTCCGGTTACCGTATCGGACCGTTTGAGGTAGAGAGTGCGTTGATTGAGCATCCGGCAGTTGTGGAGTGTGCGATTACCGCAGCACCCGACCCAATCCGTGGTCAGGTAGTTAAGGCAACTGTTGTACTTGCAAAGGGTTACGAGCCTTCGGACGAACTGATTAAGGAACTTCAAAATCACGTAAAGAAGACAACCGCTCCATACAAGTATCCGCGTATCGTGGAATTTGTGGACGAACTTCCGAAAACTTTGGGCGGCAAGATTAAGCGTGCACAGCTCAGAGAAGAGAGTAAACAAAAAGAATCTAAATAATTAGCAAAAAGAACCGCTGTCTTCAGCGGTTTTTTTTAGTCGTTTTCGAATTCGGGCCAGACTTTGCAGGCGCGCCATGCGGGGTAATCACCCTCTGCCCAATAGTGATGCTCATATACATATAGGATGCTGTCATCGTCCGGGTCTGCATACACCTCACGGCCATCGATTAAGATACTGCATGTATCTGTGAGACGGTTTGTTTCGAAATCATTGACCGGAATGATGTCGGCACCAATGTACTTCAGTGTTCCAATCAGGACACACTCTTCCGGGAGTTCTTTGATGAGTTCACAGGATTCGGAGTGGAGACGATACTGCTTTCCGTGGTAGGTAATGCATTGATTCTGTCGTAAGTCATCACTGGCAAAACGAATGTATTCATCGGTGTATGTGTCGGTAGTTATAAGGACATAGACTGCTTCCGGTGTCTGGTCATTGGTAAATACCGTACCGCTTGCAGTAAAATTTGCGCGAAGCTGAAACTCCTTCGACGGTATCTCCTCAGTAATGCCGGATATCTCACCAACGGCGGTGTAACCATCCGGCAAAACGCTATGCATGATGCCGCCACTGTATACTCTTAAGTTTTGCGTGTAGACATTGGTATGCCGTCCGGTCCAGGTGTAAAGTTTTCCGTTCACCATAATCATTGGTTGCAATCCGCCAAACGGAAGGCAACTGTCTATAAGAATTTCATCTGTGGCGTCCGAAACTGCTTCTCTAACGTTTGGTTCTGCATCTGCTTCGGTGCCGGTTTCTCCACTAACGGGAGGGACAACCGGATCGATGTTGTTACAAGCAACCAAACCGACCACACTAATCAATACCAAAAGAAATAAAAACAGCTTTTTCATATGGATACCCCTCCTTTGCATGGTGTTTCATGTACAAATATTTGACGGTAAAAATCTGAAAAAAGTTCCATTTGTTGATATTTTACAATGTTTTTGTACGGAATTCAATACTCCGGAAAGTGTGCGGCGTAAAAGAATGGAATTTGCTTGATTATTTGAGAGAAAAGAGGTATTCAAAACGGGGATAACTTGACTATCATCCGGTAAAATAATATAATAAAATATCTATAGGTATCTTTTTGAGTTGATTTGGCGCTGATGTTTTGTATCGGCAGACGGAGGGTTATGGCTGAGTTATATGAAGTTGGAGAAGAACGGGAACGCGTGATCCTGGCTGCGGTTTCGGTGGATGACACCGACGATACAAAAGAGTCTTTGGAGGAACTTGAGGAACTTGCAAAGACTGCCGGTGCGGAGTGCGTTGCTTTTGTGATTCAGAACCGTGAACGGATTCATCCGGGCACGTATTTTGGCAAGGGTAAGATAGAAGAGATTGCACAGCTCATTCAGGAGACGGGTGCAGACGGCATTATCTGTGATGATGAATTGTCTCCGGCGCAGATGAAGAATCTGGAGGCGGAACTCAATACCAAGATTATGGATCGTACGATGCTGATTCTGGATATCTTTGCACAGCGCGCAAGTACAAAAGAAGGTAAGATACAGGTTGAACTGGCACAGCTCCAGTACCGTTCTTCCCGCTTGATTGGTATGCGCAATTTTTCTCGTCTTGGCGGTGGTATCGGTACAAGAGGACCGGGTGAGAAGAAACTCGAAGAAGACAGACGTATCATCCGTGACCGTATCAGTCAGCTGAAACGGGAACTTGCCGAGGTAGTGAAGAACCGTGAAGTGGCACGTGCGCAGAGAAAACGAAGTGCCATGCCGGTCATCGCGATTGTGGGATATACGAATGCCGGTAAATCTACTCTCTTGAACCGTCTGACGGATGCAGGCGTGCTGGAGGAAGACAAGTTGTTTGCAACACTCGATCCGACAACACGGAATTATGCATTGGAGAGCGGACAGCAGGTACTGTTTACGGACACCGTAGGTTTTATTCGAAAGTTGCCGCATCATCTGATTGATGCATTCCGTTCCACCTTGGAGGAAGCCAAGTACGCGGATATTATCCTGCACATGGTGGATGCGGCGAATCCCAAGGCTTACCAGCAGATGCATGTGGTGTATGAGACCTTGCAACGCTTGGAGATTAAGGACAAACCGATTATTACGGTATTTAACAAACAGGATTTGCCCGGTGCAGAGCAGATTAAAGATTTGAAGGCTGACAAGACAGTGAAACTGTCCGCGAAGCATGGCGATGGAATCAAAGAACTGCTGGACGGAATTGAGGAAATATTAAAGGCACAGAAGGTATATATTGAGACGGTACTTCCGTATGCGGATGCAGGTAAATTACAGACAATCCGAAAATACGGGCAGTTATTGGAAGAAGATTACCGGGCAGAGGGAATCTTTGTGAGAGCCTATATGCCCAGAGAGAGAGCAAACCTGTGAAGGATTAGGTATGATAGGTAGTCGGTGAGACAGAAGAAACAGGAAATAGAAGGGAATTAAGTATGTCTTGTTTTAATCATGATATTGCAATCGGTGTAACCACTGATTTTGAAAATGTAGATTTTGAGACCAGATTCCAGATGTGGGGGATGTATCTCTGGCTTAGCATTTATCGGATTTATGTAAGAATGATTTGCCAGAAGCAGGGAGATGAGAATGATTTGAGACTCCCAATCTCTTATCATCCGTACTATACGCAGCAGTCGTTCCAGGTAGGCAAGAGAAAACTGGATGTTTGCTTGTCCATAGGAAAAAAGCTGACTTGCAGTCATTTGGAACAGGCAAAAAATCAGGGGTCTGTTTTTCATGAGAATACCCGGATGATAGCTTACGGTCCGCAAGAGAAGGAGCAGACCATTACCACCGGATGGATTAAGAAGAAAACAGAGCATTATGATTTGTCTTATTTCGATGAGGTTCTGGCATTCACACCGGAACAGAAAAAGCAGATAGACGAGCTCTTGTGTAGGGATGATACGAAGCAACTCCTGAACCCGTATCTTTTGGCAGAGGCGGTACACTATGCTGCTGCTGCAAGACCCCAGACGTTGTCCAAAAAGCCATATGTGCTGGTATATGCATCGAAGATGAATCAGGAAACCATCGAGCAGTGCCGTCTTTTGGCACGAACCTGCGGTATCCGTCTTGCAATAAATGAGGAGATTAAAGAATATGCGACACCTTATACCAGGGTGTATTCTGCTGAGGAATTAGATACGTTTTATGGGATTCTGATGGGCGCGAAGTATGTCATCACAGACTCCGAGGTAGTGGCAGGTCTGACCGTGGAACGCTGTTTGCCGCTCACAACACTGGTAAGCTTTAATGGGGACCTGAGAAAGTTTGTTGAAAAATACAATCTCGAAAAAACAGTGGATGTGTATCCGCTGGAGAAAAAAGAACGGGAAGCAAATAAAGCGGCGGTAACTGCAGCAGCGAGAATGATTTCAAACGAACGCTTTGAAAATTATTATTATCTCGAAGGACTTCTTGGTCTGGTTCGCATGGTAGATGCACCGACCAAAATCCGGATGACGGAATGTTATGGATGTTTTGCATGCCGTGATATCTGTCCCAAAGGCGCAATCTCGATGGAAAAGGATGAAGAAGGATTCTATTATCCGAAAACCAATCCGGAACTCTGTGTGAACTGCGGTCTTTGTGAAAAACACTGCATTGCAAATGAAAAGAAGCAGTATGCTGCAGAACGTGTTGCAGAGGGAGACAGTCATCTTCCGACAGCAAGAATTGCAGTATGTAAGTCGGATGATCAGTTGGCAAAAAGTACGTCGGGCGGTGCATTCCGCAGTCTGGTGCGGCACTTTATCGAAGATAAGAACGGAGTCGTGTTCGGAGCGGCATTTGATGAAGATACGAGAGTTGTATCTATGGCAGCTGAGACGATGGAAGAAGCGCATAAGTTTTCCGGTTCGAAGTATGTAAAGAGTGAATTTGCACACATGTTCCCGAAAGTAAAAGAGTATCTCGACGCTGGAAGAGAAGTATTGTACAGCGGTCTTCCCTGTGAAAACGCGGCACTGCGTGTCTATCTGAAAAAAGAATATCCGAATCTGACGCAATGCGAGCTCATCTGTCACGGGGGAGCATCACCGAAGGTGTTTGAGGATTACGTAAAGCATATTGAGAAGAAGCTGAAGGCCAAAGTAACCGCGGTGAATTTCCGTGATAAGAGAATCAGCTGGCACCAGAAGGATTTTAAGGTAACCTTTTCTTTTGAAGACAGAGAACCGTTCTCGGTACGCGGCAGACAAAACAATTATATGAATGCGTTTTTAAAGAATTATACCTTCCGTATTAGTTGTTACCGCTGCCAATATGCAGGACACAACCGGGTAGCCGACATTACAATTGGTGACTGTCACGGTGTGTTGCAGGTGGCACCGGAAGTGTATGATCCGCGCGGAGTCAGCTCGATTATACTGAATACCAAAAAAGGCGAGCAGCTGTGGGAAGCGGTCAAAGACGATTTCAACTATATTGAGACAACCCCTGCCAGGGCATATCGCAAGAATCATACCAGACCGTCTGCGATGCCGGAGGAGCGTGCTCTTTTGATGGCAAAGCTTGATAAAGTACCAATCAATAATCTGCTGGCAAGCTATAATCTTCACAAGGCCAGCTTGGAAGATACTGAAATATAATGGAGGAAAAACGAGATGAAGAAATTAGAAGAGTACGTAAGAACCATACCGGATTTTCCGGAACCGGGCATTATGTTTCGTGATGTGACAAGTGTAATTCAGGATAAGGATGGTCTGCATGCAGCAATTGACGCATTACAGGGTATGGTGGAAGGTTTGGATTTTGATGTAGTAGTCGGACCGGAGTCCAGAGGGTTTATTTTCGGTGTACCGATTGCATACAATTTGCATAAGTCTTTTGTGCCGGTACGTAAGAAAGGCAAACTGCCTTGCGAGACGATTGAGCAGGAATATGAACTTGAGTACGGTACTGCAATTGTGGAGATGCACAAGGATGCGATTCTGCCGGGTCAGAAGGTTGTCATCGTGGATGACCTGATTGCAACCGGCGGCACCATCGAAGCAATTACAAAGATGGTAGAAAAACTCGGTGGCAAAGTAGTGAAGATTGTGTTCCTGATGGAACTGGAAGGCCTGAAGGGAAGAGACCGTCTACAGGGATACGAGGTAGAAGCAGCAATCCACTATCCCGGCAAGTAATTGTTGCAGAATTGATGCGTATGTGAATGCACAGTGAAAAAGAAGTAAGTATACTGGGAATTGGGAAGAAAAGAATGGAAGAGAAAAAACCAATTGTAGGATATGAGCGACCGCTCGTGGGCAATGTTGAAAAGAACGCATTTGTGGAACCGGAGGTGCTGTATGCACGTCTGGTGGATACCATACGTAAATACCGGCCTGCAACGGATATATCCGTAATCGAAAGAGCGTACCGTGTGGCAGATGAAGCGCACAAAGGACAGCTTCGTAAGTCCGGCGAGCCGTATATCATTCATCCGCTTTGTGTTGCAATTATTTTGGCTGAGCTTGAACTGGACAAGGAGACATTGGTTGCCGGTATTCTTCATGATGTTATCGAAGATACTGCCATGACAGCAGAAGAAATGAAAGAAGCGTTTGGCGAGGAGGTAACCCTGTTGGTAGATGGCGTTACCAAGCTGACACAGCTCAATTATTCTACGGATAAGATTGAGATTCAGGCAGAGAACCTGCGTAAGATGTTTCTTGCGATGGCAAAAGATATCCGTGTCATCCTGATTAAGCTGGCAGACCGTCTGCACAATATGCGTACGATGGAGTACCAGACTCCGGCAAAGCAGATATCGAAGTCAAGAGAGACCCTCGAGATCTATGCACCGATTGCACAGCGTCTCGGTATTTCCAGAATCAAGGTAGAGATGGACGATCTTGCTATGCGCTATCTGTATCCGGATGTATATCAGGATCTGAATGCAAAGCTTGCATCCAACAAAGAAGAACGTGAAGAATTTATCGCACAGATTGTGGAAGAGGTGGGCAATCATATCCAAGAAGCCGGAATTGAAGCTAAGATGGACGGTCGTGTAAAGCACTTCTTCAGTATCTATAAAAAGATGGTGAACCAGAACAAGGAGTTGGAGCAGATCTATGATCTGTTTGCAGTCCGTATTCTGGTAGATACCGTTAAGGATTGTTACGCGGCCCTCGGTGTCATTCATGAGATGTATAAGCCGATTCCGGGTCGCTTTAAGGACTATATTGCGATGCCAAAGCCGAATATGTATCAGTCTCTCCATACGACGCTGATCGGACCGAGCGGCAAGCCGTTCGAGATTCAAATCCGTACCTTGGAGATGCATCGTACGGCAGAATATGGTATCGCTGCGCACTGGAAGTATAAAGAAAAACAGGACGGTAAAGTGACCACCGACACCGAAGGTGAGAAGCTGAACTGGCTGCGTGAGGTGCTCGAATGGCAGAGAGACCTGTCTGACAACAAAGAATTCCTTAACCTTTTGAAGAATGACTTTGACTTATTCTCTGACAGTATCTTCTGTTTTACACCGAACGGCGATGTGAAGAACCTTCCTGCCGGCTCAAATCCGGTTGACTTTGCCTATAGCGTACATAGTGCGGTCGGCAACCGTATGATCGGTGCGCGTGTCAACGGCAAACAGGTTCCGATTGATTATGTGATTCAGAATGGTGACCGTGTGGAGATTATCACTTCACAGAATACCAAAGGACCGAGCCGTGACTGGTTAAAGATTGTTAAGAGCACACAGGCAAAGAACAAGATCAACCAGTGGTTCAAGGAGGAATTAAAGGAAGACAATATCCAGCGCGGCAGGGAACTGCTGGTTGCATATTGTAAGACGAAGAGTCTGCAGTTATCGGATCTGAAGAAGCCGGAATTTATGGAAGCCTGTATGAGAAAATACGGATTCCACGACTGGGATTCCCTGCTGGCAGCAGTTGGTCGCGGAGGACTCAGAGAAGGTCAGATTATTAATAAGCTGCTAGAAGAATATGAGCGCAAGAATAAGCGTGACATCACTGACGAGGAAGTGATTGAATCCATCTCCGGTGTCATTTTAGACCGCAGAAGCGGTGTCGGCAAGAAGGGTGGCATCGTGGTACAGGGTATCGATGATGTGGCGGTGCATTTCTCCAAGTGTTGTTCTCCGGTACCGGGCGACGAGATTGTCGGATTTGTAACCAGAGGCCGTGGCGTATCTCTGCACCGTACCGACTGTATTAATATTATCAACCTGCCGGAAGGTGATCGCGTGCGTCTGATTGAAGCAGAGTGGAACCTGACTCCGGAACAGAGCGGCAAAGAGAATTATTTTGCAGAGTGGACGATTTTTGCATACAACCGCACCGGTATTATTGTGGATGTATCCCGTATCTTTACGGAAAACAAGGTGGAACTGGTGTCTTTAAGTGCACGTACCAGCAAGCAGGGTACGGCAACGATTGATGTCGGCTTCGAGGTAAACAGCACCGAGCAGATGAATACGATTATGGCAAAGCTTCGTAACATCGAAGGTGTAACGGATATGAAGCGTAAGACAGGCTGATGGAGTAAAGTTATGACGATAATAACAGCAGAGATTGGTCTGCTGCGGACCAATTGCTATCTGGTGGCAGACGAGGAGAGCAGGGAAGCTTTTTTGATTGATCCCGCAGACAGTGCAGAGGAACTTTCCCGTCTGATAGAAAAAGAGAATGTGAAGTTAAAGGGCATCCTGATTACGCACGGACATTTTGATCATGTGTATGCGGTGACAGAGCTTGCAGCGAAGTATCATGTGCCGATTTACTGTGGGGAGCAGGAGGCTGAACTTCTGGCTAATCCGATACTGAATGAGTCTGCGGCATTCCGCAGGGAAGTCAGTGTGGTTGCGGACCGTCTGTTGAAGGATGGACAGAAACTGCAACTTGGCAAGACGGAATTCATCGTGATTGCAACTCCGGGACACACGATTGGCGGTGTGTGTTATTATGCAGAGAAGGAGCAGGCGGTGTTCAGTGGAGATACGCTGTTTTTCGAGTCAGTTGGGCGATCGGACTTCCACACCGGAAACGAGAGGACCTTGATGAACTCGATCAAAG
>JAZNXH010000127.1:0-4228 GCA_045593785.1 Lachnospiraceae bacterium | reverse complement strand
GTATCGAATTCGGAAACATCTTTTGCGAAATTGTCGTCCAGAGCAGGCAGTTCGTTGAACTTCAGACCGTTGAGCTTGCACTTGAATACAGCTTCTTTGCCTTTCAGTTCTTCAGCATGGTATTCTTCTGGGAAGGTTACGTTTACATCGAACGCATCGCCGATGTTGTGACCAACGATCTGGTCTTCAAAACCGGGGATGAACTGGTTGGAACCCAGCTTCAGTTCGTGACCTTCTGCCTTACCGCCGGCAAATGCAACACCGTCAACAAAACCTTCGTAATCGATGGTTGCAATATCGCCATCCTGTACAGGACGATCTTCAACGGTAATCATACGAGCCTGCTGCTGACGTGCATTCTCAAGATCTGCTGCAACTTCTTCATCAGTTACTTCGATCTTCGCTGCTTCTACTTCGATACCCTTGTACTCGCCGAGCTTTACTTCCGGCTTCACTGCGAAGGTTGCGGTAAAGATAAAATCTTTGCCCTTCTCAATCTGGGTAACATCGATATCCGGTCTGGATACGATCTCAAGACCGCTTTCCTTTGCTGCTGCAGAGTATGCATCCGGAATCAGGCTGTTTGCTGCATCTTCATAAAAAATGGACGGACCATACATCTTCTCGATCAGGCTCTTCGGAGCTTTACCCTTACGGAAGCCCTGGATATTAATCTTATTTTTATTCTTCTGATATGCCTTTTCAATTGCTGCGTCAAACTCAGCTGCCGGTACCTCAATCACCAGCTTCTTCATATTTTTCTTTTCGAGATCTTCGATCTTAAAACTCATGGTTGTTCCTCCTTAGAAATGCTTACCGCATATGTCGCGGCATACTGCACGGTATTATAACATACTTTTTCTTGTATTTCCAGTACTTTTTTACTCCGTCCGCTGCCGTATTATTACTTTCGTTTTCCTGCAATTTACTCGGCAGCATGACCCTTTGCAATGATTACATCAATCACGGAATCAACATACTTGTGACAGAGCTCGTCGGTCGATGCTTCTACCATAACCCGGACTAACGGTTCCGTACCGCTCTCTCTTACCAGAATCCGCCCGTCACCCTCCAGTGCCGCCGCTGCTGCTTCTACGGCTGCCTTCACATCTGCATCTTCTCTTGCAGTAACTTTATCCTTTACACGGATATTCTTCAGAAGCTGCGGATACTTCTTCATCGTATTTAGTTCCGACAAGGTCTTCTTGGATTCCAGCATTACCTCCATCAGTTTCAGGGAAGTCAGGATACCGTCACCGGTCACTGCATGCTTGCTGAAGATAATATGTCCGGAGTTCTCACCGCCGAGGCTGTAACCATTCGCAAGCATTTCTTCTGTCACATACTTATCTCCGACTGCAGTCTGGATGATTTTAATCCCCTTCTTCTCCAAAGCCTTGAACAGGCCAAGGTTCGACATTACCGTTGCCACCAGGGTATCATGCTCCAGTTCGCCGTGCTCTTTCAGGTAGGAACTGCAGATGAACATGATGGTGTCACCATCGATTTCGTTGCCGTGTTCATCCACTGCCAGGCAGCGGTCTGCATCGCCGTCATAAGCAAATCCGACATCCAGTCCTTTTTCAACCACGAATGCTTTCAGATTCTCGATATGGGTCGAACCGCAATCACGGTTGATGTTGGTTCCATCCGGCTCATTGCCGATAACATAGGTCTTTGCGCCGAGTGCATCAAATACTCCCTTTGCAATCGTTGTCGCAGAACCGTTCGACAGATCCAGTCCAACCTTCTTGTCTTTAAAAGACCGGGTTGCAAGTGAAATCAGATAGCCGACATAACGGTTTCTGCCGATGGAATAATCTACGGTACGTCCGATATTCTCCCGTTTGGCAAGCGGAATGGAATCGTGATCTCCATCAATGTATTCTTCGATTTTCTGTTCAATCGCGGCATCCATCTTACATCCGTTGCCGCCGATGATCTTAATCCCGTTATCATAGAACGGATTGTGACTTGCCGATATCATGATACCGCAGTCAAACTGCTCCGTACGTACCACATACGATACACTCGGTGTTGTCGTTACATGCAGAAGATACGCATCTGCGCCGCTTGCTGTAATGCCGGCGGCCAATGCATATTCAAACATATAGCTGGAACGCCTGGTGTCCTTACCGATTACTACCTGTGCTTTATGCTCCTGTCCGAAGTACCATCCCAGGTATCTTCCTACTAAAAATGCATGTTCCACGGTCAGATTCACATTTGCTTCTCCGCGAAATCCGTCTGTACCAAAATACTTACCCATATATCCCTCTTTCCGGTGCCGCCGGTTACACCGCCACGGCTCTCATATCAATATAACATTGTATGCCGGTAATACCGCCATACAGTATTATTTTCATTAATTTGTATTACGTCTGACATTTTATCACATTCACTATGTAAATCAAGAAAAAACTTCAAAATCTCCTGTACAGAAAAAACGGCAGGAACCGCAAGACTGCAGTCCCTGCCGCTTTCTTATTTCTTGTCCGAAGAAGGCTTCTGATTACTTGCTGCCGTTAGACATCGCTTCTTCCTGACGGCGGATCATCTGACGAACCATCTCGCCACCGACAGAACCGTTCTGTGCGCTGGTCAGATCACCGTTATAGCCTTCCTTAAGCGGAACACCGATCTCGTTTGCAACTTCCATTTTGAAACGATTTAACGCTTCTCTTGCCTGCGGAACAGCTGCTCTGTTGCTGTTACCGGAATTAGAATTCGACATACTTTTCTCCTTTCCGTTGCGCGTTTGGCAACCTGTCGTTTTCAGCGGAATCATTTGATTCCTGTACAAGCGGTTGCGTCACAACCGCTTCATACTGAGAATCCCCGGCTGTTCCGCTCTCACTTGTCTGAAAATATTGTTACCACACAAGCGGTTTCTATGAGAGGTAATAATAGGAATCTGTATTTATGTTTTGTTTTTACTTGCTTTATCTCATAATTCTTTGTATAATATTTTGCGCTATCTGTTTATTGTTCTATAACAATAGCGAAAAATCTCAGGAAGGAGCAGTCCCATGGCAGTCATCAACAGCAGCGATGTTTACCGCATTATCTGTAAAACACTGAATACCGTTAGCGCCAAAGTTATGCGTCACAGTCAGATTGTCGGCTATACCTTGTTTAAGATGCTGCAGTATGAGAATGCTTATCCCTTGGAAGATATCATCGACTATACTATGGTCGGTATCCTGCACGATATCGGTCTTTACAAAACTGAGATTACCGGTCGTATGGCGGATTACGAGTTAAACAATGTCTGGGATCATTCCGTGTACGGTTATCTGTTTCTCCGTCATCTGTCTCCACTCGGTGACAAGGCTGAGATTGTGTTATACCACCATTTAGATTACAACAAGCACAACCAGATTCAGAGCGATCATATCCGCGTTTGTCAACATCTTGCATATGCTGACAAGATTGATACATACAACCGTCTTCACAAAACCGGCATGCCGGTTCCGAGAATTTATTTTGAAGAACAACGCGGCATCGAATTTTCCGCACGTTCGCAGCATCTGTTTGAACAGGCAGACGAGAAGTATCGCATTAACGCACACATCAAAGACGGCAGTTATCTGCGGGAACTGGATGGTCTGTTAGGACTTCGTAAATTCTCCGACGATGAAATTCGCGGTTTTCTACAGCTTTTGATTTATACCATTGATTTCCGTAGTGAATTTACCGTATTGCACACCTTTGCTACCACGCATTTTGCTACTTCGCTCGGCAAATACATGCGTCTTACTCCTACGGAGACCGAAGAATTATACTTTGGTGCCCTTTTACACGACATAGGCAAGATTATGATTCCGGTTTCCATTCTGGAATCCCCCGGCAGACTGACCGATCCGGAGATGGAGGTCATGCGAACCCACGTACTGCACACAGAGAACATTCTGAAAGGTATTGTAGCTGACAACGTTCTCCAGATTGCAATCCGTCACCACGAAAAACTGGACGGAAGCGGTTATCCAAACGGACTCTCCGGAGATCGTATCACAAAATTGCAGCGTATCGTCTCCGTTGCTGACATTTTGAGTGCATTGTACCAGAAACGCAGTTACAAAGACGGTTTTGCGCTGAACACAATTGCAAAGATCATCCATGACGATGCCGTTGGCGGCAAGCTCTGTCCGCAGGTTGTCACCCACGCAATCAAGCACATGAATGACATCATGATTGACTTCGAGGCAAAACGCGAAGAGATTTTAGG
>JAZNXH010000126.1:0-7315 GCA_045593785.1 Lachnospiraceae bacterium | reverse complement strand
TATATCAGAAATTTTTGTGTACAGCAGATAAGTGTCAAGGAGAACGGTCGCAGTTGAAATCATGAGAGATGATGTGTTATTATTGTAACAGTGATTCTATAAGGTTTCAGAGGGAGGTATTTATGGAAGTATTACGTATTTTAATCAGGCCGACCGGTTCGAATCAGGTAAACTCCGGTAAGGGATTTTTCAATATGGTGCTCTTCGACGGAGAGTGTGACTGTGAGAACTTCAAGGGAAAAGTAATGCCGGGTGGTGTAGATACCCAGCACTATTATGCGGAAGGCATGGGCAGAATCTCTGCACGATATATGTTAGAGGGTGTAGATAAGGAAGGAAAGCCCTGTAAGATATTTATTCAGAATGATGGGGAGCATGACCATGGGTTCCTGCCGACCGTACCGAAGGTATACACGGACAGTGAAGCGCTGAGATGGATGGAGGATGCAGACCTTGTAGGCCATCTGATTTTCGAAGGTGACAAGCTGATTATCAGTATCTGTACAAAAGACGAATAAAAGAGTAAAAAAAGTGAACAATCAAAAGTCCGCCTTGCGCGTACTTTTGTACGTAATGCACAAACTTTATTTTAGGTATTGCCTTTCTGGCAAAAATGGAGTAGTATTACGACAGAAAAACAAATGTCCGCGACAGAAAAACACAAAGAAACAGTTGCTTTTTCTGATAAGAACGGATATGATAGACAGAACGGCGCAGTACACAGGGTACGGCGCATGAAGGAGGAAGAAAGATATGGCAAAGTTAAGAGTCGGAATCTTAGGCGCAACGGGTATGGTTGGCCAGAGATTCATTTCCCTTTTGGAGAATCATCCGTGGTATGAAGTAGTTTTGGTAGCAGCGAGTCCGAGAAGTGCAGGCAAGTCTTATGAAGAGGCTGTTGGCGAGCGTTGGAAGATGGACACTCCGATGCCGGAAGCTGTGAAGAAACTGGTTGTAAAGAATGTAAACGAAGTAGAGGCAATTGCTGCAGAGGTTGATTTTGTATTCAGTGCAGTGGACATGTCCAAGGATGAGATTAAGGCAATCGAAGAAGCATATGCTAAGGCAGAAGTTCCGGTTGTATCCAACAACAGTGCACACCGCTGGACTCCGGACGTACCGATGATCGTGCCGGAATTGAATCCGGAGCACATGGAAGTAATCGAGTCCCAGAAGAAGCGTCTCGGAACCAAGAACGGTTTCATCGCTGTAAAGCCGAACTGTTCCATCCAGAGCTACACCCCGATGCTTCACGCACTCCGTCACTTCGGTGTTAAGACGGTAGTTGCGACCACCTATCAGGCAATCTCCGGTGCAGGCAAGACCTTCAAGGATTGGCCGGAGATGATTGACAATATCATCCCGTACATCGGCGGCGAAGAAGAGAAGAGTGAGCAGGAACCGCTTCGTATCTGGGGTAAGGTTGAGAACGGCGTTATCGTAAAGGCGGAAGGCCCGGTTATCACGACTCAGTGTATCCGTGTTCCGGTAAGCAACGGTCATACCGCAGCAGTATTTGTAAGCTTTGACAAGAAGCCGACCAAGGAAGAGATCTTAAAGTGCTGGGCTGAGTTCAAGGGCGTTCCGCAGGAACTGGATCTTCCGAGCGCACCGAAGCAGTTCATCCACTATTTTGAAGAAGACAATCGTCCGCAGGCAGCACTTGACCGCGATACCGAGAATGGTATGGCAGTATGTGCCGGCAGACTTCGTGAGGATACCGTATACGATTACAAGTTCGTAGGTCTCTCCCACAACACCCTTCGTGGTGCAGCAGGCGGTGCAGTACTTTCCGCAGAGTTGTTAACTGCTAAGGGATATATCAAGGCAAAATAATTTCAAGGAATCAATGAAAAAGGCTACTGCAGGGAATCTGCAGTAGCCTTTTTGTTATTCTGCGTAGTTTTCAAGTAAGAAGCGAAGGAAGTTGATGGCATTTTCCTGACTCGTTCCGGAACGGACGATGCCAAAAATCGGCTTGTCTGCGCGTACCGTGTATTTGGAGAAGAGAGGAATGTTATCCAGATAGATGCCGTAAATCTCTTCGTCGTGCACTTTGGTAATCGTACCGTCAATCTCCATCTCGATGATCTGACCGCGGACAAGGCGGTCGCTTACGGATTCCAACAGATCTTCCGGAAGTACCTCGGTCAGGGGAATCATGGCGCCGCGTTCCATGTTACTTTTGAATGTGGCATCCGGTGCAATCAGCGCATCCACATCACCGGTCATAACATAGAGGGAGAGCCGCTGTACAGAATCCGTATCGTTCGCTAGATCATAATTGGGATCCAGCCGCACTGCGTATTCCTCTTCATTCAATTCCATATAATCCAGAAATTCATGTTGCATCGCTGCAAAGTCTTCCTGCAGGTAAGCGTAACTGTCGATTGCCACGTTCAAAATCTCTTCCGGCTTCGGTCCGAATGTGTCCCAGCCAAACTTGATAAGCAGTCCGAGAATTACAGCGGCAAGGATAATCTTTCCGAGAAAATAATCCTTAAAGAATGTCCACTTCTCCTTGCGGTTCATCTCACTCCACTTTTGTTTGGTGCTTTTGTTCTCACGTTTTGTATAGATGTAAGAATCATCGTCTAATTTTGCTTTCTTAATGTCCATATCAATATTTCTCCAAATTACATACTTATACTAATGATATTCTTAAGTATACCATACCAATTGTGTCCAAATTGGGAACACCAAATTAACACGAGATGAAAAGTTAAAATCATCAAGTGTTTTAGCGTTCGTTGTATAGGATAACACAGAATGCAGAATGTTTCCAGTAAATAATATGTATTTTTCAGATGACTGCAGTTGAGACGTCCATCTTTCAGTTTCGAGGAGAGCGGGTCACTGATATGAATTACAACACCTCACTCTCCGAAAAAATATAAAACAAGGGCAGTCGCAACTGCGAATGCAAACAGGGCAACCGCAATTGCGGTTGCCCTGTTACTGACAAACGGATTACTATCCAAGCACTACTTCTACGCTGTGTGCCTTTCCGTCATTGTAATACGGCACGATATTGCCATCCACCTTGATGCCGTCTACGATAAGCTCGCTTACGCCGGTGCATACATGGTTCGGGTTCTTCACGGTGATATTGTAAGTGTCACCACGGAATACACGGTTTACCGTGTAGCCGTCCCAAGCTGCCGGGATAGCCGGATCAATCATAAGACCGTCGTACTCCGGTTTGATACCTAAGATGTACTGGGAGATTGCTACGAAGTTCCAGGATGCAGTACCGGTCAGCCAGGAGTTCTTTGCTTCACCGAAACGCTTTGCGTCCTTACCTGCTACCATCTGTGCGTAGCAGTACGGCTCAAGGCGGTGAATCTCGGAATACTCTTCGGTGTATGCCGGTGCGATACGGGTGTAGTAATCAAATGCCTTGTCGCCGCGGCCCATCACTGCTTCAGCAATCATAATCCATGCGTTGTTGTGACAGAAGATACCTGCATTCTCCTTGTAACCTGCCGGGTAGGTGGAAATCTCACCGTATTCTACATAGTAGCGGGTAAATGCCGGGTTGTTCAGTACCAGACCGTACTTGGTGCCGAGGTACTTCTCTACGGAATCGAGTGCTTTGAGCGCCTTGCCGTCTTCGATACCACACTTACCTAAAATACAGAAGCCCTGAGACTCGATGAAAATCTTACCTTCTTCACATTCCTTGCTACCAACCTTGCGGCTGTAATCATCGTATGCACGGATGAACCATTCGCCGTCATAGCCGTCACGCATGATCACTTCACGCATGTTCTCGACTTCCTTCATGATGCGGTCTGCTTCTGCAGTATTGCCGATCTTCTTCATGAGGATTGCATATTCTTCGCCGATGTATGCGAACATACCTGCGATCATTACGGATTCTGCAACCTTGCCATCCTTACCGGTCAGGGTCTGGAAGGACTCACCGGACTCGGTGGAGAAGCAGTTCAGGTTCAGACAGTCGTTCCAGTCAGCGCGACCGATGAGCGGAAGTCCGTGCGGTCCGATGTTGTTGATTACATGATCAACGGAACGCTTCAAGTGGTCGGAAAGCGGAGCAGCGAGCTCTTCTTTGTTCTCGTAAGGAGTCATCTCGTCGAGAATGCTGTAGTCGCCGGTTTCCTTAATATAGGAAGTAACTGCAAGTACGAGCCACAACGGGTCATCGTTGAAGTTACCGCCAAGTTCGTGGTTACCTTTCTTGGTAAGCGGCTGATACTGATGATAAGCACCACCGTCTTCCAACTGGGTTGCAGCAAGGTCAAGGATACGCTCGCGTGCGCGATCCGGAATCTGGTGTACGAAACCTAAGAGATCCTGGTTGGAATCACGGAAGCCCATGCCGCGGCCGATACCGGACTCGAAATAGGAGGCACTACGGGACAAGTTGAAGGTAACCATACACTGATACTGGTTCCAGATGTTTACCATACGGTCGGTCTTGTCTTCCGGAGTGGAACAGGTATACTTGGAGAGCAGAGCATCCCAGGATGCTTTTAATTCATCAAACGCTGCGTCAACTGCTGCGGTGGTGGAGAACTGTTTCATTAGTCTGCGTGCTTTTGACTTATCAATGATGTTCTCACCGTTCGGGGCGTAAGTAGACTGTACCAATGCACCGTTTACGATATCTTCAAGCGGCTTCTTGTCTGTGGTGCCGTTGATGTTTTCCGGTTCTAAGGTGCCGGTCTGGCATGCCCACTTCTTGTCGCGGTCGTTCTCGATATAACCAAGAAGGAAAACAAAATCTTTGCTTTCGCCCGGAGCGAGTTCAATCTCGAGGCAGTGGGAAGCAATCGGGGACCAGCCGTCTGCTACGGAGTTAGTGGAAGCACCTGCGACTACTGCTTCCGGTGCTTCGAAGCCGCCGTAGGTTCCGATGAAGCTTTCACGGTCGGAGTCAAAGCCGGCAATCGGAGCATTTACGGTAAAGAATGCGTAGTGGTCACGACGTTCTTTGTACTCTGTCTTGTGGTAAATGGTAGAACCCTGAATCTCAACTTCACCGGTGCTGAAGTTACGCTGGAAGTTGGAACGGTCGTCCTGTGCATCCCAGAGACACCACTCGATGAAAGAGAAGAGCTTGAGATTCTTCTTAGTATCGCCGAGGTTCTTTACTACTACTTTGTGAATCTCAGCGTTGCAGTTCAGCGGAACGAAAAAGGTCACTTCGGTCTCAATGCCACCACGTGCGCCCTTAATCTTGGTGTAACCACAGCCGTGACGGCATTCGTAAGCGTCCAGTTCAGCTTTAGCAGGAGCCCAGCCAGGAGACCAGATATCGCCGCCATCATTAATATAGTAGTAACGTCCGCCGCCGAGGTCGAGGGGAACGTTGTTATAACGGAAACGGGTAATACGGCGAAGCTTGGCGTCTTTGTAGAAGCTGTAGCCGCCGGCAGTATTCGAAATCAGGGAGAAGAACTCCTGGGAACCGAGGTAGTTAATCCACGGATACGGGGTTCTGGGGGTAGTAATGACGTATTCTTTGTTGGCATCATCAAAATAACCGAATTGCATATGTTTATCCTGCCTTTCTACAATTTACTTAATCGTTATAGTAAGCTCATTATAGTATGAAATGCGATACTTGACAATGTGATATTTTGCCTAAATAAATGTATTTATTTTGTGCAGAATTTTAAAGTAAAAAAGGGCTTGCATTTTTTTGTGGTTATCAGTATAATGGTCTGAAATATTATCAAAAGCAATCGAACTTGTCAGACAGGATATTTGAGGTGAGAAGATGAACGAATTGTATACGGAAGCAGGCGTTAAAAAACAGAAAAGTGCGAAGGATACTTTAATTAAAGTAGGTATTGTGATTGCAGATGCATTTCTGCTGTTTCTTGGCGTGCTTGGTTTTTCACTTTGTCTGTTCCTCGGAATTGCAGCGATTGTTGCGACAATCTACTTCATGCCGTATCTGAATGTGGATTATGAGTATATTTTCTGTGACGGACAGTTCGATTTTGACAAGATTATGGGTGGTAATAAGCGAAGAACCCAGATTAAGATGGATCTTGACAGCTGCGAAGTGCTTTGTCCGGCTACATCCCATCAGCTGGATGGCTACACATACCAGAAATTGACTGTGAAGGATTTCAGTTCAGGAAATCCTTCCGCAAAGAAGTATGCACTGGTAGGCAAAGAAATTAAGAATAATACATTGGTCAAAGTGATTTTTGAACCGAGCGAGAAGATGCTTGCGTTTGCAAAGCAGAAGGCTCCTCGTAAGGTCTTCATGGATTGACGGTAACTGATAGGAAGGGATGGACTTCGTATGAAGCCGATAACTTCCTATTTACTTTATAATTTTTATCTATTTATTACATTCAAATGGAGGAAATATCATGGGAAAACTGATTGGCGAAGGCATTACCTTTGATGACGTGCTGTTAGTACCGGCGTATTCTGAGGTGACCCCGAACATGGTTGACTTGACAACACAGTTGACTGCATCAATCAAACTCAACATTCCGCTTATGAGTGCCGGAATGGATACCGTAACTGAGCATCGCATGGCAATTGCGATGGCAAGACAGGGTGGTATCGGTGTTATTCACAAAAACATGACAATTGAAGAACAGGCAGATGAGGTAGATAAGGTAAAACGTTCTGAGAACGGCGTTATTACCGACCCGTTCTCCCTTTCTCCGGAGCATACACTGGCTGACGCGGATGAGCTGATGGGCAAATATCGCATTTCCGGTGTACCGGTTACCGAAGGCAAGAAGCTTGTTGGTATTATTACAAACCGTGACTTAAAGTTTGAGACAGATTTCTCTAAGAAGATTAAAGAGTCCATGACTTCCGAAGGTCTTATTACCGCAAAGGAAGGTGTGACACTGGAAGATGCAAAGAAGATTCTTGCAGCAGCAAGAAAAGAAAAGCTTCCGATCGTAGATGAGAAGGGCAATCTGAAGGGTCTCATTACCATTAAGGATATTGAGAAGCAGATTAAGTATCCGTTGTCTGCAAAGGATGCACAGGGTCGTCTGCTCTGTGCAGCCGGTGTTGGTATTACCGCGAACATCATGGATCGTGTAGATGCATTGGTGAAGGCAAAGGTTGATGCGATTGTAATTGATACTGCACACGGACATTCTGCTAACGTACTCCGTGTAGTAAACGATGTAAGAAAGTGCTATCCGGAACTTTCCATTATCGCAGGTAACGTAGCAACCGGCGAAGCTACCAAAGCGTTAATCGAAGCAGGTGCAGATGCCGTTAAAGTTGGTATCGGTCCTGGTTCCATCTGTACAACCCGTGTTGTTGCAGGTATCGGTGTTCCTCAGATTAGTGCAAGTCGGAT
>JAZNXH010000125.1:0-4605 GCA_045593785.1 Lachnospiraceae bacterium | reverse complement strand
GAGCTGATTGGTGACAATAAAAAATTGTTGCTGAATCTGGCAGAGAAAGCACAGTATTATCAGCGCGGCGAAGAGGGTTCGGTAGAAATCCGCTCTCGTGTGACCCGGATCCAGGGCCTGAATCCGGAATACATGAAGGATTATGTCAAGTCCCTGATTTATCATCATTATGATAATTACGAGAATGAAGCACTGGAGAACTATCTGTTACAGATTGATCTTCGCATGTTGGCCAGTGCAGAACGGACTCGCGTGATCGAGTATATGATATTGAGTGATCTGTTCAACGTTGCGCTGAAGGCAGTGGACGAGTTCGGATTTGAAGGTGTGGATGTGAGGCGCCTGGCACGACTCTGTAACCGTCTGATTACCAATGCGGATGGTATGGAAAAAGTGGATGTTCTGGTCGCTGTTTGTGCGCATGTATTTGAAGCGGGAAAACACGACGAGGTGATACTGCGTTATCTGACGGATTATTTCTATGGTACAACCTTGCAGATGTTTGAGGTATGGAAAGCAGCCCGCACCATGGAACTGGACACACTGGATTTGGAAGAACGTCTTTTGGGACAGATGCTGTTTGCGGAGAGTTATATCAGCAGCGCCAAGGTAGTGTTCAATAATTATTATCGAAGTGGTGCAAACAAGAGACTGATTCGTGCGTTTTTATCTTACTATGCATACAAATATCTGCTGAATGACCGCCTGGTAGAACAGGACATCTTCGAGATTATGCGTCGTGAAATTGCCTACGAGGAGAACGAGGTCTGTCTGTTGGCAATTATGAAGTGGTATTCGACACTCGAGCAGATGACAGATGCTCAGGTTACGTTTGTGGATATGCATCTGAGCCGTTTTGAACAGCGGGATATGATACTGCCCTTCTTCCGTGATTTCAAGGGCAGCATGCGGATTCCGCAGAATCTGTATGATAAGTATTATGTGGAATACCGGACGGATCCGAAGAAACGTGTAAAGATACGTTATGCGTTTGAAGCAGCCCGTGGTGAATGTAATTTTGTTACGGAAGAGATGACCAACGTCTGCTACGGTATTTTCGTGAAAGAGTTTGTATTGTTCAGCAATGAATCGCTGCAATACTACATCATCGAGGAAGAGGACGGAGAAGAGGTAATTACTGAGAGTATGCAGGTGCGTCTTGCTCCTGAGCAGACCGATGGTGAAGATACCAAGTATTATCAGTTGAACGAGATTATTGCTGCGAGAGACTTGCAAGATGAGACCACCGCGTTAAAGCTGGTAGATCATTATGTACGGACCGATTATGCGATAGGACAGTTATTTAAACCGTTATAAATATCAGATAGGAATCGGAAATGACAAGAAAGGAGGAAACAGATGGAAGACGACAGAAACCTGTTGGTAGGATTTGATCTTTGCGATGATTATTCCCAGCTGAGTTGTATCTTTAAGAATGCTGCGGAACCGGAATCCGTCTGTATTACTCCGGATCAGTCGAAGTTTCTGATTCCGACTGCTGTGTGTGTTCGTGAGATGACGAAAGACTGGGTGATTGGAGAAGAAGCAGAGCGTTGCCGTGATCGTATGGCGGGTGTCTATGTGGACAAGCTTTTGTCGAAACTCACGAATCAGGAAACGGTTGAAATCTATGGAAGTAAGTTTGAACCGGAAGTGTTATTGGAAAAATTCTTCCGGAAAGTGTTCGGTATTCTGCGACAAAGATATCAGAACAACAGCATCCGTCAGTTAGTGCTTACGGTGCGTAATTGTGAACCAGAGATTGAGGAACGCTTGTATGCGGTGATGCTTGCCTTAGGCATTGACCGTGACAGGGTAAAGATAATCAGCCATACGAGTGCTTTTATGTATTATATTGTTAGTCAGCCGCGCGATGTCTGGGTGAACGATGTAGCACTGTTTGACTATGGTGTGGAAGGATTGCGGTATTGTCAGTTGACCTTTGGCAGGAAGGGCTCACCCACAGCAGTGGTTGCCGAGTCCGTAGATTTGTCAGAAGACATCAGTTACAAGATGTTGTCGGAAGTATCGTCCGAACGCCTGGCGCATGCATTTGAATCCATTGCCAATTTGACTTTACATAAAAAGATTATTACTTCGCTGTTTGTGACCGGGCGTGGTTTTGAAGGGGACTGGTCTGCGGATGTGTTACGTAGGCTGTGTATGGGCCGCAGAGTTTTCTTAGGACAGAATCTGTATACCAAGGGCGCCTGTTATGCAGCACGTGCGCTGGTACAGAATCGTTTGACAGAGTATCAGTTTTTACCGGAAGAATGCATCAAAGCATCCGTGGGATTGAGAGTATATCACGATGCACAGGCGTATCAGTTGGAACTGGCTTCCGTCGGTGATGATTGGAAAACTGCGGGAACAAGCTGTACATTGATTATGGATCAGTGCAATGAATTGGAGTTTACCGTAAGTGATGCAGTGCACAAAGATACAGTGCTCGAGATCATGACATTGGATGGACCGGTAAGGAAAGAACGGCGTTCCACGCGTCTGCAATTGAGTTTACGGTTTATCAGTCGCGATATGGCGGTAGTGAAATTAAAAGACATCGGATTCGGAGAGTTCTATAAGACGAATTACCGGGTTTGGGAACAGATTTTGAAACTTTGATTTGTACGGAAAAAGGATGGAAGTATTATGGGAAAAGTAATTTTATGTACCGGTAAGACGGCACGCAATCCATATTATTTTTTATCCACCGGCACAAGGGTTTACACCATTGAGGAGCTTTGTTATTACATTTACCACAATATTGAGACGGTAAGTGAAGAACTGGTGTGCCCGGAGCTGGTTGCTTTTCTGCGCAATGAATTGGGATTGGAAGAACGGGCAAACCAGTTAGAAAAGCTATATGCGACACATGCGGGAATTAAGGATATCATTGTGTTGATCCTTTGCAGTGCAGATTATTATGAGGAAGAAGAAATTCGTCTGTTACTGAATGAACTGGACAGCTTGAATGAGATGACGCCGCTGCAACGCAAAAAACGGAATGCGGATCACTATCTGGAAAACGGCCAGTATCGTGATGCAATGAAGGCGTACCGCAATATCCTCTACTCGAGAGAGCCGGTTGAGATGAATTCAATTGAGTACGGTAACATTTTGCATAATCTTGCGGTTCTGTATGCAAAGACGGGTGCGTTTGTGACTGCGGCGGAAGAGTTCCGGTCTGCATATGAACGAAATGGTAATCCGGAGTCGTTGAAGCAGTATTTGTATGCCCTGAAATATGCAAAGCAAGAGGATCTTTTTGATAAGGAAATCAGTCGTTTATCAGAGAATCGTCAGCTCCTGGAAGAAATCGAGAGTGAGTTATATCACGTATCGGATAACGAAGATAACACATATGATTATCATGAGTTGATGCGTATACGGAATCTGAAAGAGAGCGGAAGAGTTTCGGATTATTATAAGGCAATTGATGAATTGGTCGGACGACTAAAGAATAAATATAGAGCGGAGAACGGTTGATGGGTTTGTTCACGAAGAGAAAAAAACAGGCTGACGACAGTAAACAGGAACAATTGACCGTCGGACAGGCGCTCCGTCGGGAGCGTTTCAAACAGGGCAATGCCGGTCTGGAAGATGTTACGGAGCAATTGGAAGAATACTGCGTCCAATACGAGAATGCAACAGTGGCGAAGCTGGAAGCAGAGCAGGAGTACGAGGCAGTCATGTCATATCTGACCGATATTCAGAAGATTGACGAACTGTCTGTGGAGCAGCGCAAAGAACCGGAGGCTCTGGCCGAACAGATTATCCGCCTGAACGAAGAACGGATCCGGTATCAGGATAATGAGAGTAACGGAATTTCGCCGGCACGTTTCTTGCAGATGGAACGCTATGAACAGGAGATTGAATCGTCACTGAAAACCTTGAAAGAACAGGAACAGTACCGTGAGGTGATTAACCGGGATGTACGGAATCTGGAAGGGGAAAAGGGTGCAATTGCATACGAAAGAGACGAGGCAGAACGACAGTTGAAGTTTTTCAAGAAACTTTCGATTGCATTGGTGCTGATGGTGTGTGCGATATTCATCGGGCTGATGTACCTGATGCAGCGATTCGGTGTGGCAATGATTATCCCGATTCTGGTGACCGGAGCATTGGCACTGGCCATGGCCGCATATATTATAACAGCGGTACGCAAACTCCGTTACACGCTGGCACTTGCGGATGCAAAAGCAAATAAAGCAGTCCAGCTGATGAATAAGGTGAAGATAAAACTGGTTGCCTGTGTTGGCGCAATCGATTATGTATACGAGAAGTATGGTGTCAGTAGCCACAGGGAACTGGAGTATCTGTGGGAGCAGTATTATAAGGTGAAAGTGAAACGCGAAGAATACCGCAAGAACACAGAATTACTGGAACGTTACAATGCTGCATTGGCGGAATGCCTGCAGCGCTTTGGGTTGAAAGATGCCGAGGTCTGGGTATATCAGCCGGAAGCGATTATTGATGCCAGAGAGATGGTTGAGGTACGGCATCATATGAATGAACGTCGTCGCAAAGTTAAGGAACGAGTGGCTGCGGCAGAAAAAGCGCATGATCTGGCTTATAAAGAATTAAAAGATTTTCAGGAATCATATC